>DATNQR010000284.1:0-5748 GCA_036703905.1 Thermosynechococcaceae cyanobacterium | reverse complement strand
ATGTTTTAGCGGCAACTTGGCGCGTCACCCGTGGAAAAAACTGTCCAGTGATCAATCAAACCATCAGTTTACGTTTGGTGGAAGCATTGCCCGTTGCTGACAGCCAAGGCAATTACTTCTTTGAAAATTCTAAGGAGTGGTATGGCATTGATGCGGGACAAAATGTTTTTCATACCTGGGATTCTTGGCAGGTAGTAGATGCTAGTGGCGCATTAAACTGTCGGGTACGACCGAATGGTGAGGTGTTAAAGACATATCGTAAAGGCGATCGCATCACTTCCCTCTACGATGGTCGCGGTCATGCCAGTGCTATTTTGGGTGCTGACAATCAGGAAAAGAACCCCAGCCTTCTGCAACCAAAAAATATCAAAGGGGCGCCGTGGATGCAGACTCGCGACAGATGCTTTGTTCGCGCCAATCGTCAATACATCCAACCTTCATCAAAATCAGGACTATGACGGTTCGCCACCGCCGTTTCAATCCGTTGGCAAGAGTGATCGAGATTCTGTTCCTCGCAGGTTTAGCAACAGCAATGCGACAGCTTACTAAGGGGATGTTTGAATGGTTCTTTCGTGGGTAGCAAACATCACCGATCCCCGTGAGAGCTATCTTGGTTCTCAAACGACTTCTGGTTTGCTTGGGAGCAGCATATCAAATCGCGCTACGCTCTAGAACAGCACGTTTTACGATCGCTTTCAACATGGTTTCTCCTCCACACCAGCCGCACCAGCTTTCTTTAGGCCCGTTGGAAAGCGAGATTTTGGGCATCATCTGGGAACTGGGCACAGTGACGGTCAAAGACGTTCACGATCGCATTCTCGCTGATCCCGATCGTGAACTCGCCTATGCCTCTGTTACCACCGTTCTGAATCGGCTGACTAAGAAAGGTTGGCTCACCTGCGACAAACAAGAGCGGAGCTTCACTTGGCGATCGCTCGTTTCCAAACCGCAGGCTCAAGCGCTGCAAGCCTACGAGCAACTGAATCGGTTTTTGGAGGTGGGCAACCCGGATGTGGTTGCCGCTTTTGCCGATCGTCTGGATCAAGCTAGCGTAGAACAGATCACAGCGATCGCCCAACGCCTGCAAGCCGCTCGCAAAGCCAGGGAGGAACAGTGATGCATTTTTTGATTTTGCTGACCACTCTAGGTCTGGCTTGGTGGGTGCGGTGGCGCTGGTCAGGTCGCTTGGAAGACTGGAACCTTCGCTGGCAAAGCGCTCTGGGTGCATTTCTGTTTGCCCCCACTCTGATTGCTGCCAGCAGCATTGCGGTTCTCTGCATGGGCCCCCACGGACAAATGGTGTGGCATGGGGAAGGCTGGTTAAGCTATGGGCTGGCGCTAGTGTTTTGGGTTGTGGCGATCGTCCTGGCCCTCAAGCTCACCTGGAATGGCTGCCAGACACTGCGCCAAACCCGCAAGCAAGTCGCGATCGACCTTTCTGGCCCTACGGGTCGCCTTCTGGAAACTTCCACGCTCTACAGCGCTCAGATTGGCTTCTGGCAACCAGAGCTAGTCGTCAGTCGCGGCTTGCTGGACACCCTAAGCGCTGACCAACTGGAGGCAGTGCTGGTTCACGAACAGGCCCACCTGCACTACCGCGACACATTCTGGTTCTTCTGGCTGGGCTGGCTGCGCCGCCTCACCGCTTGGCTTCCCCAAACCGAGACTCTCTGGCAGGAGCTTCTGGCTCTGCGGGAACTCCGGGCCGATCGCTGGGCCGTTCAGTATGTTGATAGCTTGCTGCTGGCGGAGGCCCTGCTGCTGGCGGTCAGTCAGCCGATCGCCCCGGAACCCTTCGGTGCGGCCTTTGCTAGCCTAGCGCCTCCCGATCGCCTGGAACAGCGCATTGAAGCTTTGCTGCTCACGGAAGCTGAACCTGTGCAGCCGCCTAGCTTGAAGTCTTGGATCTGGCTGTTGCTGGCGCTGTCGCCGCTTGTTGCCATTCCCTTTCATACCTAGTGGGACATCAGAAATGGCATGTCACTGGCATATCAATAGTGTGAAGTCGGACTGAAACGACAGGACTAAAGAACGGCGTGTTGAAATTTAACCCCAAAACTGATCAGACCCGCCGTCAATGCTTGAATTAGTCCATCCATAAGCATCCGAAGTAGGCGAGTTGCATGTGGGGTATACCCCTTTACTCCAGCCGCAGCACCGCCATGAACGCTTCCTGGGGCACATCTACCGTGCCGATCGACTTCATGCGCTTTTTACCCTTCGCTTGCTTTTGCAGCAGCTTTTTCTTACGAGAGATGTCGCCGCCGTAGCACTTGGCCAGCACGTCTTTACGGATGGCAGAAATTTGCTCACTGGCGATGATCTTGCTGCCGATCGCTGCCTGAATGGGAATCTTGAACTGGTGGCGCGGGATTAGTTCCTTCAGCTTTTCGGTCAGCGCCCGACCCACGCCGTAAGCCTTGTCGCGGTGGACGATCGTTGCCAACGGATCAACAGGTTCGCCGTTGATCAAGATATCCAGCTTCACCAACGGATTTTCGCGGTAGCCAATCAGTTGGTATTCCATACTGGCGTAGCCCCGCGATCGGGATTTCATCTGGTCGAAGAAGTCCATCGCCACTTCAGCCAAGGGCAGCTCATAGATTAAAGTTGTGCGGCCAGGGGTGAGGTATTTCATGTCCTTGAACACGCCCCGCCTGCTTTGCCCCAGCTCCATCAGCGTCCCCACAAACTCCTCTGGCGTGATCATATCTACTCGAACGTAGGGTTCTTCGATTTTCTCGCGCTGCTGTGGGTCGGGGAGCCTGCTGGGGTTGTCGATGTATAGCACCTCACCTTTCATCGTCGTCACTTGATAGACCACCGACGGCGCAGTTGTGATCAAATCCAGGTTGTATTCCCGCTCCAGCCGCTCCTGAACAATTTCCATGTGCAGTAGCCCCAAAAACCCACACCGGAACCCAAAACCCATCGCGCTGGAAGTTTCCGGCTCATAATTGAGGGCGGCATCGCTCAGTTTTAGCTTTTCCAATGCCTCTCGCAGATCTTCAAACTGGTCGGCATCGGTAGGGAACATACCGCAGAACACCATCGGCTTTGCTTCCACATAGCCAGGGAGCGGCTCCTTCGCGGGGGCAGCAGACTGGGTAATGGTGTCACCGACGCGGGCATCTTCCACGGCTTTAATCCCAGCGGAGATGTAGCCTACTTCGCCAGCGTGGAGTTCTTCGACTTGAACTTGGTTGGGCGACAGAACCCCTAGTTCATCCACGAAGAATTCTTTGCCAGAGGCCATCAGCTTCACCCGATCGCCCTTCTTCACCGTCCCGTCCATCACCCGGAAGTAGACGATTACACCGCGATAGGCATCGTAGTAGCTGTCGAAGATCAGGGCCCGTAGAGGATCTTTGACGGTATCGGCAGGCGGCGGAACCAGCGTGACGATCGACTCTAAAATTTCGTCAATGCCGATTCCTTCCTTCGCGGAAGCCAGAATCGCGCCACTGCAATCCAGCCCCACCACTTCCTCGACTTCCTGACGAATGCGATCGGGTTCGGCTCCGGGCAGGTCAATTTTATTCAGGACAGGAATAATCTCTAAATTGTGTTCTAGAGCCAGATACACGTTCGCCAACGTTTGCGCCTCTACGCCCTGCGACGCATCAACGACCAACAAAGCCCCCTCACAAGCTGCCAGCGATCGCGACACTTCATAGGAAAAGTCAACGTGACCAGGAGTATCGATCAGGTTAAGAACATACTCCTGCCCATCCTGAGCGGTGTAGTTCATCCGCGCCGCTTGGAGCTTGATGGTAATGCCCCGCTCTCGCTCCAGATCCATGCTGTCGAGGAACTGTTCTTTCATTTCCCGTGCGCCCACGGTTTTCGTTACCTGGAGCAAGCGATCGGCCAGCGTAGATTTGCCGTGGTCGATGTGGGCAATGATGGAGAAGTTGCGAATCCGAGAAACGGGTACGTCGGTCATACACTTAAATAAAATCTAATACAGCGCTTAAGTTAGGAAAGGGAGACGGTAGTTAGGGAAGGGAGACGAGACGGTAAGGAGTTCACGGAAGCTTGTCTTAGCTCCACTGGTTCCCTGGACTTTATACAGCCGCCACTGCTTAAAGTATTGTAATCCTTTCTCAGAGGTGGAAGATTGGTCGGCTTGGGGTCTAATTTCCTGATTCTGCTGTTATTGTCAAACCTGATTTGTAGAATTGATCTAGCCAGAGGGGAATGCTGTGTCTCAGGCTCAGACGGAAGCGACCTTGAATAAGGGGTCGATCGCTGCCTAAAGTTAACTCGATTTCCCCAGTTAACTCAATTTCCATTACTGTTTCTATTACTGTATTAGTTCGTGCTGTCCTCGGTACATCCCTCTCCTATGAATGAGCCTGCTATCCGTCCTGCCCCGTCCGACAAAGTGGAAATCGCCGTCCACCTTGATCCCGATCTGCTCAGTCAACTCAAGCACCTGACGAATGACCCCAGCAAGGTGATTGAGGTGGCAATTCGGCAATGGCTGAAGAATGAGAGTAGCCGTGAGGCAGAGTTCACGCGCAACTTGGAGCGCAACCCGCCCGTTCCGCCCAAAGGCGAGTGGAATGATTAGGAATCGGGGGACGATCGACCTGTGGCCCGTCCTCGGGTGAGGGCTTTTCATTAAGCGTTCTAATTGCTTAACTGGCGCTGTAGCCCATGCGTCCGGGGGCTTCAAAGCATTCAAGAGCCTTAGATTTGCTGGCTGCATCTACACCACGCTCAACTGCGTTCGCGTTCGTCTCTTCCCAGTAGTCTCCAGTTCAATAGATTCTGATGACTCTTCCTGCCAATCACCTTGCCTCGTTGGAGAATTCAGAGTCTGGGGTTCCAAAGGATTCTTCCCAGGAATCCTTGCCTTTGGCTCCTTCCTCCGATCGTTACCAAAAGCTGCTGACGGATATTTCCTGGAACATCCGCCGCACTTTGGATTTAACGACAATTTGGCAGCAGACCGTGCAGGGATTAGGTAAGGCCCTCAGCGTTGACCGATGTTTGGTCTGTTCCTACGAAAGTCTGGCGCTGAAGGTGAGCGTGGTGGCGGAATACTGCTTGGAGCCATCCGTTCCCATGCTGGGAGCAGAATTTTGGCTAGCCAGCGAACCCGACCTGAAAAACGCGATCGCGTTTCTGAAGCCCATCGCCGTTCAGCGCTCTGAAGCCGTCCAAACTCTGGATCAACCTCTGGATCAAGGATTATCACCCAAGCTGGCAACCTATCCGTACCAATCCATGCTAATCGTGGCGACGTGCTATCAAGATCAGCCGAACGGCTTGGTGATTCTGCATCAGTGCGATCGTCGTCTCTGGAGCGAGGCAGAGGTAGAGCTTATGGGGGAACTGGCAGATCAGGTGGGCACAGCGATCGCCCATGCCACACTGTTTGCCGCCAGCCAGTCCCTCGCCTCGGAACTGCAACGGGCCAACAGCAACCTGCTCCAGAAGCACCGAGAACTGGAAGAAGCCCGGGAGCAAGCCGAAGAAGCCTCTCGTCTCAAAAGCGACTTTTTGGCTAACACCTCCCATGAACTCCGTACCCCTCTGAACGGAATGTTGGGGTTCCTGAAGCTGATCATGGACGGTATGGCAGACGATCCAGAAGAACAGGCAGAGTTTATCAATGAAGCTTATCGATCGGCCCTGCACTTGCTCAATATCATCAATGACGTACTGGACATTGCCAAGATCGAAGCTGGAAAGCTACAGATTGAACTCAGCCCGGTGAAGCTGGCTGAACTCTTGGAC
>DATNQR010000283.1:0-2854 GCA_036703905.1 Thermosynechococcaceae cyanobacterium | reverse complement strand
GTCAACCCTTGATTGTAAGGGCAAAGGTCTTCAGCGCTTAGTAGGGCGATCGAAATCCTAGCTGAATTAGGCAGAAGCGCTGCGGAAACTCATCCTTAGAAAAGGATGAGTCGGAGACTGCTAGCCAAGGCCCCTTCGAACTCAGCAGAATTATACCGTCGTTAAGCAGTGCCATAGCTTGTGTTGCGGGGCTTTTTGGGACAAGAAAAGCTGTCTTGCTATATCTGTAGACAGCTTGCTTAGAACGATGCTGAAGTTGTATCGCGACGAGGAGCTTAAGCCTCTTGTTCCAATGAACCTGCCTACAGCTATGCCTAGCAGCGCCTAGAATTTGAGGCGTTGCTGAATGACGCTATGAACTGCCGGTCGAGATTCCATACAGGGAGAGACTTAGCAACATGTTCATCACCAAAATTCATAGCAAGATTCAGCAACGCCGAATTTGATTTGTCTTTACAACTCAAAGAAATTCCTCAAGTAGCTCAGTGAGATCGTCTTCCCAGCAGGGTTCCGGCCATAGGCTCAGTAGGCAACGATCGAGGTTTGATTCCACATCATCCATATCGGCGCGACCGAACCATTCCAGCAGCACAGCAGTGTCCCGTTCTCGCAAAGGTGAGATGGGAGGGGCATAGCCTGAAGGGCTAAACGGTTGAGGCGGGGACGATATTGCTCGTTGGGCAGACTGCCGCAGGGCTTCTAATCCGTCTAGGGCGGATGCTCCACTTGGGGCAGCGTCTCTAAGACGCGCCAAAAACGAAACAGGCTTATAGCTGAGGGCGCTGACAGCAGTTCGGCTGGGAGAAGGGCTGAGGGGCTGAGGTTCAGGCGATCGCTCTGAGGAGAAATTGTCTGTCAACATATCTGTGCATCCAATAGTGCTGCCCATGCTCAAGTGCAAGAGTTAGGTATTCGCCACTCCTCGATCGTTCAGTGACTTGAATGCTCAAGATATTGCGGCGATCGAGTTAGCGTAGGGAGGAATGCGTTGCTGTTGGGTGGAAATTCCGCAGACCCATACTTTGAGTCCACAATCTCGGCAGTCGCCTTAGGCGCTACCTCCAGGGTTATAAGAATGCCCCACACTTCAGCACTGCCGCGAGTAGATGCACAGAGTAGACGTAGAAGGAAAAGTTAGAGATGGAAAGCTCGAAAATGGAAAGCTAGAAAGTGGGACAAAACCACATCCATCATTCCTAATACCCATCAGTAAAGCTTACTCTAGTAAACCAACCTAAAGCCTCTATCTGACGGTGAGCTAAGTATTTGCAATACTCTATCCCTTTACACCACTGCCAATTTCTGTAGGAACAATGTACTTCTGCATCAGGATGAAAAAGAGAAGGACAGGGGCGATCGAAATGACAGAACCCGCCGCCACCAAGCGCCAATCCAGAGAGAACGTGCCGGCTAAAGCAGCAACTCCCAGAGGCAAAGTGAGAAATTCTGAACCTGGCTTTAGCACAATTAGGGGCCAAAGAAAATCACTCCAGGAGCCAATAAAAACAAAGATTGCTAGGGTGAATAGGGCAGGGCGAATTGCAGGAATCATCACATACCACCACAGTCCTAGCTCTGAGCAGCCATCCATCCGGGCTGCTTCTTCCAATTCCTTTGGCACACCTTGAAATGCTTGTCGTAATAGAAAAATGCCGAAGGCTGAAGCAATTTCGGGAAAAATTATGCCCCAATAAGTGTTGTATAGACCCAAGCGAACAGTGAGGATATAAAGCGGGATCATCACAATCTGAAATGGGATCAGAATAGTGGTCACGATCGCCATAAAGACCACCTCTCGACCCGGAAACTTCAATCGTGCTAAGGGATAGGCAGCGAGGGCACAAAATAAGAGATTTAAGCTAACCGTTAGTCCAGCCACTAGGCTGCTGTTAAGTAAATAGCGACCAAAGGGAATTGCTTGCCAAACTTTCGCAAAGTTTTGCAGTGTGGGCTGCTGGGGGAAGAGCTGGGGCGGAAACTGAAAAATATTTTCTGATGGGGACTTGAGCGAGGTGCTAACCAGCCAAACTAGAGGAATCAGCATGGCGATCGCGATCGTCACCAACAGCATATATTTTCCGACTGTTCCCCAAAGTTTCGAGTAGCGCATTGAGAAATATATTGAGAATTACTGAATTGAGAATTACTTAGTCGCAACGACAGCGATGTTCCAGGCCAATCGCTTCATTAGGGGTAACTTTTTCAGGACGCGATCAAGTTTTTCCAGACGGCGATAGAGCGGTTCCAAGCGTGCTTGCTCGGTGATGATCTTCTTCCAGTAGCGCTCTTTGTTGGGGTTAACTTTTTCGATCAGATAAAATTGCAGAAAAATCCAAAGTGAGGCAATCCAGAAGGTATCGTACTGGACTTTGGAAAAGCGCGATCGCACAAAGCTCACGATGTTGATGTTTAGCGGCGTTTCGTCTTCGGTGCGGACTTCAGTAGCGATACGCCGATACACATTGATCACCGGATTGTGCTTGAGCGGGTCCCAAAAACACGCCTTGCCTCCCGGTTTGAGAACGCGATGAATCTCTTGAAGCGCCAAGATCGGATCGGGAATGTGGTGCAGCAAATTAGAGGCGTAAACAATATCAAAAGTATTGTCGGGCAGGTTGATCGCCATTGCGTTCACAACTCGGCCTTCTACCTGCACTTGATTGGCTGCTGCCAACTTCAGCGCTACTTCCACCATCCCTGGAGAGTAATCTGCTGCTACACATCTCGCCCCTTTCTGACCAAAGTAAACGCTGTTTTCCCCAGCACCACAGCCGAGATCTAACAAGTATTTGCCGCGAACGTCGCCCAAGTGCTTCAGAATGAACCGATTTTCGGGAGCGGTGCAGGCCTCAAA
>DATNQR010000282.1:0-4957 GCA_036703905.1 Thermosynechococcaceae cyanobacterium | reverse complement strand
ATGTGCCGGAAGGAATGGGTAGAAAAATTAGCTTTGAAGAGTGGCAGACTGCCTCAGTTCGTCCCTTGAGCAAGATCTTACCCCCTAACAACAGTAGAAATTCTAAAGAGAAATACTTCACTGATCCCGAATACAGACGAGTTTTTGTTGAACGTAACAAGCACCTGAGACGTAACCCTCATTATGATTCAGGGTTGGCACTAGCAATCAGTGACTACATGAAGTTGATTGGATTAGAAGCTTCTGATTCTTTAGAGCAGTTGATTGATTCAGCACTAGAAAATTGGCTACAGAGATTAAAACGATGAACCTTATCAGTCCCCTACAATTCCGTAACGTCCCTGATACTGACTACGCCAATTCTGCCAGACGAAAGGCGGTGTTTTCTGCGATCGAAACAGTTAAGCAGCAGTTGGGCAAAACTTACTTGCCGTTGGTGGATGGCGAGTATGTTCAGACCGAGAGTTATGCCGAGTCGCTGAATCCGTCCAACTTTGCCGAAACAGTCGGACGGGTGGGATTGATCAGCGTGGAGCAGGCAGAAAAAGCGCTCACTGCCGCCAAAGCTGCCTTCCCTGCCTGGAAGAAAACCCCCGCAGTTGAACGCGCCAACATCCTGCGCCGAGCCGCCGAAATCATGGAGCAGCGCCGGGAAGAACTAATCGCCTGGATGGTGCTGGAAACCGGAAAAGTCGTGAGGGAAGCTGACCCGGAAGTATCTGAAGCGATCGACTTCTGCCGCTACTACGCCGACGAAATGGAGCGTTTAGATTCTGGAGTCGCCTACGATTTCCCTGGCGAAACCAACCGCTACCACTACCAGCCCAGGGGAATCTCGCTGGTGATATCGCCTTGGAATTTTCCTTTGGCTATCCCGGTGGGCATGACCGTCGCCTCTCTGGTAACGGGCAACTGCACCCTGCTGAAACCCGCAGAAGTCTCCTCCGTCATCGGCGCAAAGATTGCCGAAATTCTAGATGAGGCGGGGATTCCGGCCGGGGTATTCCAATTTGTTCCGGGTCGTGGCTCCACCGTTGGGGCCCACATGGTCAAGCATCCTGATGTCCACATGATCACCTTCACGGGTTCCCAGGAAGTAGGCTGCCGCATCTACCGCGAAGCCGCCGACCTGCAACCGGGACAAAAGCACCTGAAGCGCGTGATCGCTGAAATGGGTGGCAAAAACGCCATCATCATCGACGAAAGCGCCGACTTGGATCAAGCGGTCCAAGGCGTGGTGCAGTCTGCCTTTGGCTACAGTGGGCAGAAATGTTCAGCCTGCTCACGGGCGATCGTCCTGTCTCCGATCTACGACATTTTCCTAGAACGATTGGTGGAAGCTGCCCGATCGCTCAACCTCGGCCCTGCCGACCATCCCAGTAGCAAAGTCGGACCTGTAATTGACCAAAACGCCCACGATCGCATCCTGGATTACATCGCCAAAGCCAAGCAGCAAAGCCAGGTTGCCCTCGAAGGCCCTGCACTAAGCGGCGGTTACTTCATCAGTCCCGTGATTTTCCGCGATGTCCAGCCTGACCACACGATCGCTCAGGAAGAAATCTTCGGCCCTGTCTTGGCAGTCTTGAAGGCGGAAACTTTCGATGAGGCACTGGCGATCGCCAACGGGACTAACTTCGCCCTCACGGGTGGACTGTACTCTCGCACTCCCTCCCATATCGCCCAAGCGCAAGCGGACTTTGAGGTCGGCAACCTCTACATCAACCGAGGCATCACGGGGGCAACGGTGGCCCGGCAACCCTTTGGCGGCTTCAAGCTCTCTGGTGTCGGTTCTAAGGCTGGCGGCCCCGACTACCTGCTGCAATTCCTAGAACCCCGTGTCGTGACAGAAAATGTCCAGCGCCAGGGCTTCGCACCGATCGAGGGTGCAGAGTAGACCTGGCTCCACCCGCAAGCATGAGTACTGTACCGTCAGGTAAGATTTACTGAGACGGACAGTACTAACCAGCATCAGAAGGGAGGCCCCGTTTTGCCTGACACAAACCAGCCTCGGCTCCTATCCTTCACCCTTGATGATTGGGCAGTTTTAGGCGGTCGTGTTTCCGTCTCTTTAACGGATGGAGTCGCAGTATTAGTGGGTCGAAACGGAGCAGGAAAGTCAGCCATTCTTGAAGGCTTTGAAGCAATTTCATTACGCCCGATCGGCAGAAGCCCCCGAACTCGTCCTACTGACGGTGATAGCATTCCAAAAGTATTAGAGATAGAAGTTTCGACACCAAACGATCGACGACTCGAATATAAATACGAACTTAAGTCACTACCTATATCAGCTGATGATCTAGACATTGACGATTCTGAAAATAGCAACTTGGAGGAAAGCCAGTTTTCTTGGAATGAACACTGTCGTTACACTGATAGAGAAAAAGAACTTCTTTGGACTACTGAAGCTGGAGCAACAACCTTCAATCATGGGGTCTGGCCAATCACCACTTTTCTCGGAAACACTAGCTTTCTTCGGCAATCATATCCTCCAGAAAATTCACCTATAATGTTGCCTGCTGATGAAATGCAGTGGGTATATGCTGTCTTGAAAGGTGTCCGCGTTCTTGGAAAAAATCAAGGCCGTCAAATGTTTAGGCAGCGTCGCCCATCTCTTGTTCGGGTTTCAGGCAGAGGTGTTTCTCCTAATCTTTCTGGGATAGCAGATACCCTAGCTCTCAAAATATTTCGTCGTGCGGAGACTGAAGAACTAGAGGAACTTGAGGGCGTTTGTCAGAGAGTTGGACTTGGAAGCAAGATAGTTATACAGAAGTTTATTCTAACTGGAGAATCCAGAGATACAACAGAAGGTGAGAGTAAGGAATACGTCGCTTCAGTTTTATTAGATGGAGTCAATGTTGGTTTGCTATCCGATGGAACACTTCGAGTTTTATCAATTCTTATAGAGCTAATTTTTTCTTCTCCCAAATTCAGCATGACAGCGATAATAGAAGAGCCTGAAACACAGATTCATCCTGGGATGCTGGCAAAGTTGCTGAATGAAATTGAGGCTTACACATTTGGAGAGAACTTGATTCTCTCAACTCACTCGCCCCAAGTGGTTGCGTGGACTAAGCCAGATAAAATCAATCTGGTTGACCGGAATAATGGGAGAACAATCATTCGCAAACTAGGCGAAGGTAAGATGCACAACGTTGTTGAATACCTTTGTGAAGAAGGGAATCTAGGCGAGTGGATCTATAGCGGAATTCTGGATGACTAACCGATCGATCGCTCTGCTTGCTGAGGACGACACGGACTGTGACACGGTTCGGAGAATCGTACATCGCGTACTGAGCGACAGCACTAAAACCAAGAAGTGGGCTGCTAAAGGTTGTGGTGAATTGAGGAGAAAGCTGCCTGCAAAGCTGACCGCAATGTCTAAAGAAGGCTGCACTGTGTTTATCGTTGTTCACGATCTCGATCTCAATCCAGATAATGGCTTTCTCAATGACGAAGTGAAACTGCGAGAAACCCTGGAAAAGAAAGCCTCAAATCTGACCGATGGTCGTAAGCATATTTGTATCCCTGTTGAAGAAATGGAAGCTTGGTTCTGGTCTGATCCAGGGGTTGTACGGTACGTTGGGCAGGGAAAAGGAAAGGCAAATGAGAATCCTCATCAGATTCGTAGCCCAAAAGAAGAACTATTGAAGTTATCCCGTAGCGAAAACAGGAAGCCACGTTACAGCACCAACATGAATGTTGAGTTGGCAGCGATGCTGAATCTGGAGCTTTGTTCACAGCGCTGTCCTTCGTTTAAGAACTTATTGAGGTTCCTCCATTCACTACAGGCAGATTGAGTCAAGCTAGGTGCTGACGAACCACAAACTTGCAAACCCTGCGTGGTAACGGAGAATGTCCAGCGTCAAGGTTTCGCGCCGATCGAGGGTGCAGATTAAACCTGACCGTATCAGCCAGCGTGAGTGTTGCTCCGTCCAGTCCTGCTTCTGCATCTTGCCCCAGGCATTGGACTAACCGCTTTCAGGCGACGATCGATTTTTTGAGGCTTCAATCGCGGGCGATCGCTCTGCATCTAGGTTGAATCTGCTCAATCCTATTCACTTACATTAACCTCAGTCTTTAGAGGTAGCTCAACTGTAACCATCGGAGAGACGCTGAAACTGCTGCCGTGGCCGTACTCTGTACCTATAAAAGCAAGCTGTTTTCAGGAGTAATTTTATGAATAAGGATTCAACCCCCAACGACAACTCAGGCGTGATTAACCAGCCCATGACCCCGGAAGAAGTCGATCCGGCGCAGAAACAGGCTCACAGAGACGCGATCGACAATTCTGACGCACCTCTGACAGCGAATCCTGGCGATCGCATCGATGAGTCGATGTCTCTGGAGGAAAAGGCGAAGCAGGTTGCTGTGGACGCACCTGATATCACAGGCGATCACATTGTTGTCCCCACTTATTTCGTGGTCGATGAACCAGACGGTGAAAAGAAAGCTCTGCACCATGTCCGAGATGCCGAAGAGATCTCCGATGTGATTCGGGCAGCAGGCTACGGCGGCTAAATCTAGGCCAGGAGTGGGACGATCGTCTGCTAGTTGTCCCACTCCTAATTATTTCTTGAAACCACTCCAACGCTCATCCAAGCAACTTTGAGGCAACAATGGCTAAGGAAGAGGAACTTCAACCTCCGCAGCACCAACAAGAAACCCCTGGAATTGAGTCCGAGATGACTCCTGCACCTGCTAGTACCAATGCCCACTATCGAGGTAGCGGTAAGCTGCAAGGCAAGACGGCGATCATCACGGGCGGCGACAGTGGGATTGGGCGCTCTGTTGCGGTTCTGTTTGCCAGAGAAGGGGCGGATGTGACGATCGCTTACCTGAACGAACACTCAGACGCAGAAGAGACGAAGCGATTAGTGGAGCAGGAAGGGCAAAAGTGCCTAGCGATCGCAGGGGACATTGGTGATGAGCAGGTCTGCCAACGGGCTGTGCAGCAGAC
>DATNQR010000281.1:0-2268 GCA_036703905.1 Thermosynechococcaceae cyanobacterium | reverse complement strand
CAATCGCTGCTTGAAGATCTTTCGAATTCTATCTGAGCGCTATCGCAATCGCCGCCGCAGATTTGGGTTACGCTTCAATCTGATTGCAGGCATCTACAACTTTGAACTCAAGCTCCCGTCCTGACTTCTGCAAGAGGTCTATTACCTCGCAGCGTTCTTGATACCGTGAGCTGCAATTAGCCGCTGAGCTTGGCTGTGCCAAAGGTCGCATTGTACATCCGACACCAAATCACCACCGACTGATAGTTTTCTAGCTTAATAGCGTTAGGAATAGCGTAGCGTTGGGCCCCGTTGTATTTTTGCAGGCGATCGACGATGGCATAGTCTTGCGCTTCCAAGGGATAAGCAGGGGGTTTAGTCGCCTTCAGCACATCTCCTGAGCGGTGCAAAATGACATACAAATCTGGGCCCGAGGTCGAGGTGTTAAAGGTTGCGTCTAGTTCTAGAAACCGTTTGCCATTTTCAGTGACAAGCCGCACTTTTCCTCTCGTTTCGTGTTCTCCAGAAGCAAAATTGCCAGATTTTCCAGCGATCAATGCTGCGGTTTGTGCTGGTGTGGCAGGACTAGGAGCTTCGGCGGAATTGTCCGTTTTGTCAATTTCAGTACTTTTTGAAGACTCATTGGCGACTTTTCCGGCACAGCTAACGAGCAGAGCAGAAGCCAAGCAGAGGGAAACAAGATATTTAAACTTCATGGCAGCACTACTTTTAGGTCACACTTCTAAGTTTGACAGGACAAATATTCTTTAGAAAAGAGAAATTATAGGAAGAATGAATCCAACGAGAAACGTGAATACAGCCCCAATAAAATTAGCTTGAGGTGATTGATTGCCTTGATATTCATTAGGCTAGAAACATCTGAAAATGAGCTGAGAGTACCCTGATAGCTGCTTAAAATTCAGACGAAGCCTGTTGTTGGTTTGAAGCGAACGAGCAACTTCCCAAGCCCCATACTCGATCGACACGTTTCGCCACGGCGCTCCGGTTCTTAGAATCCCTTTGAGCCCGATCAACAACTCGATAAGAGTTTAGACCCTATGAGGAGAACTAAGCCATGAAGCTAAAGTCTGACTTCAGGCAGGAGAGAGGCACGATCGAATTAACCCTCTTGGAAAGACACCCATCACGATTCAGGTTGATAATGGAGTTTTAGCCTGGTTCCAAGAGCAGGTTCACCTCGCAGGCGGCGGCAACTATCAAACCTTAATCAACGAAGCTCTCAAATTCCACATTCACCAGCAGCAGGAGCCGTTAGAACCAACGTGGGGAAATACTACGAGAAGAATTGGGTCGATCAGGATAGGGAAACTAAAAATGCCACAGATGATTATTCGACTGGAAGAAATAACTAAAGTTTACGGGGCAGGCGAGACAGAAGTACGGGCGCTGGCGGGGGTAGATCTGACGATCGCTTCTGGAGAATACTGCGCCATTATGGGGGCCTCCGGCTCTGGCAAGTCCACCATGATGAACGTGATTGGGTGTCTCGATCGCCCCACTTCCGGGCACTACTATTTAGATGGCGAAGACGTGGCCCAACTGAGCGACTCCACCCTCGCCCATGTTCGCAATCGCAAGCTGGGGTTCGTGTTTCAGCAGTTCCACCTGCTGCCCCAACTCAGCGCTGTGGAAAACGTAATGCTGCCTCTGGTCTACGCCAACGTGCCGGAGCGCGATCGTCGGGATCGCGCCGTAGAAGCCCTGACGCAGGTTGGGTTAGCCAATCGCCTCAACAACCGACCCAATCAACTATCGGGTGGACAGCAGCAACGGGTAGCGATCGCTAGGGCGATCGTGGGTCAGCCCGTGCTGCTGCTGGCCGACGAACCGACTGGGGCACTGGACTCTCACACGACCGAAGAGATCCTGTCCATCTTCACGAAATTAAACGCCCAGGGCATGACTGTGGTGATGGTGACGCACGAAGCCGAAGTGGCCCGTTGCACTCGTCGCGTCATCTGGTTCAAAGACGGGCAAGTGATGCAGCCCAGTCTCGACCCTGCCGACCTCAACCGACTCACCACTGCTTAGGGAATGTTTGAAAAGCTTTTCAGTGTGGGGTTCATCCTGACCCTTCTAAAAATCCCTTAAGCATTCTGCAACAGCCCTGCCTGGGCCTGAGTTAGTTTTTCCGGTTGAGCCAGATGCCTCGCAGACCCACCGTGGTTGCTGCCTGATAATCCTCGTCGTAGCGATCGCCAATGTGCCAGGCGCGATCGGGAGAGCAGTGATGCTTTTGCAGAGCGATGCGGAAGATTTGTGGATTGG
>DATNQR010000280.1:0-4517 GCA_036703905.1 Thermosynechococcaceae cyanobacterium | reverse complement strand
TTGGTCGCGGCGTACTGGCGCTTTTTGCCGCCCCAGATGGCCAACAGCAAATAGACGGGGATCAGTTCCAGCTCCCAGGCTAGAAAGAACACCAGCATATCCTGCACAGCAAAGACCGCAATCTGACCGCCGTACATTGTTAGCAGCAGGAAGTAGAAAAATCGCGGCTTGAGGGTGACCGGCCAGGCCGCCAGGGCGGCCAGGGTGGTGATGAAGCCCGTCAGCAGGATCAGAGGCATTGAGATTCCGTCGGCTCCGACTGACCAGCGCAAATCGAGCTGGGGAATCCAGGAATAACTCTCAAACAGTTGCAGATCAGGACTCGACATATCGTACTGACTGCCGAAAGCGTAAACCAGAAAAGCAAAATCAATTAGCCCGATCACCAAGGCATACCAGCGAATCGTTTTGCCGTCTTTGTCAGGAATGAAAGGAATCAGCAGGGCGGCGGCGATCGGGAACAGGATGCTGATCGTCAGCCAGGGAAAATCGGCAGTCTGCATGGGTGTTTGCAATGAAGGGTTAGCTTTAGTGGCAGATTTTCTGGCTGCGTGCTGTGGGAATTGAAGCAGCTGTGAGTTTATGGGTCAGCGGTCGCTAAATATTGAGTCACTAAGCATTGAGTCGCTAAGCATTGTATCTAGCTTCTCCAACGAACCACTCACAGCTAACAACTTCTTCAGGTTATGCTTCTTCAGGTTATGCAGAAGAATCAGGTGATGCCAGAGACAAGCACCAATCCAAGGACAGCCGCAAAGACGATCAGCGCATAGAACTGAGCACGGCCGTTTTCGACATACTTCAGCACTTCGCCTGTCAGCAGCGTCACCAATCCAGTCAGATTGACCACGCCATCCACCACTTTGTAGTCTACTTCTAGGACTTGTCGGGCTAAGCGCCGACTGCCCAGCACAAAGACATTGTTGTAGATGTCATCGATGTACCACTTGTTTTTGGAGAGTTGGTACAGGGTAGAAATTCTGGCGGCGATCGCGCTTGGATCAATCTTGCGGCTGAGGTAGAACAGCGAAGCCAGGGTGATCCCAATCAGGGAAATCCCTACAGAACTCCCGGCCATCACATAAAACTCGGTCAAGTTTTCTCCACCCTCGGCGGCAACCTGTACCGTCTCACCAGGCGCGTGGATAAACTCCTCGAAGTAGTTGGCGAAAGGCGTACCCACCAGACCAATTAGCATCGAGGGAACCGCCAGAATCAACAACGGTAGCGTCATCGTCAACGGCGATTCGTGGGGTTCGCTGCTGTGGTGTCCGGGTTCGGCTTCGTGCTCGCCGTGTAGTTCCTCAGAAGATCCTTGTAGCTCTTGTGCGCTCATTGCGCCAGGGCCGACCGACAAGCCCCTAGCTTGAAGCTGCTCCAGGCGAATTATCTCTTTGACTTCTGCGTTTGTGCCCCGGAACTCTCCTTCAAAAGTCGAGAAATACATTCGGAACATATAAAACGCAGTGATCCCCGCCGTCAGGTAGCCGACACCCCAAAGCAGTGGGTTGACCGCAAAGGTGGAACCCAGAATCTCGTCTTTTGACCAAAAGCCCGCAAAAGGCGGAATTCCAGAAATCGCCAGCGTTCCAACCAGGAAGGTCAGAGCGGTGAGGGGCATATATTTCCGTAAGCCGCCCATCATCCGCATATCCTGGGCATAGGCGGGATCGTGACCTACGACCACTTCCATACCGTGAATCACCGAGCCGGAGCCGAGGAACAGCATGGCTTTGAAGTAGGCGTGGGTCATCAGGTGAAACAATCCGGCGGTGTAGGAACCCACACCCATTGCCATCACCATGTATCCCAGTTGGGACATGGTGGAGTAAGCCAGACCTTTTTTAATGTCGTTCTGAGTGATGGCGATCGAAGCTCCCAAGAAGGCCGTAAACGCACCTGTGTAGGCAATCACATTCATCGCTACAGGGATGCCCTCAAACATCGGAAACATCCGCGCGATCAAAAACACGCCTGCTGCTACCATCGTTGCCGCGTGGATCAAGGCCGAAATAGGAGTTGGGCCTTCCATTGCATCAGGCAACCAGACATGAAGAGGGAACTGCGCTGACTTAGCTACTGGGCCCAGAAACACCAAGATTGCCAACAGCGCTGCTAAAGTGCCACTCAGTGCTCCAGACTGCACCAAGTCTTGCAGCCGTTCACCAATGACATTGAACTCAAAACTGTGGGTTGCCCAATATAAACCCAGAATGCCCAGCAGCAAGCCAAAGTCACCGACGCGGTTGGTCACAAATGCTTTCTGGCAGGCATCGGCGGCGGATTTGCGATCGTACCAGAACCCAATCAGCAGGTAGGAACACATCCCCACCAACTCCCAGAAAATGTAAACCTGCACTAGGTTCGGGCTAATCACCAACCCCAACATGGAAGAACTGAACAAACTTAGGTAGGCATAGAACCGCACGTAGCTATACTCGTGGGCCATATAGCCATCGGTGTAGACCATCACCAGGAACGCCACCGTAGTTACGATCACCAGCATCAGCGCTGTCAGGTGATCGATCGTGTAGCCCATGCTGAGATGAAAGTCTCCGGCTGCTGCCCACTCAAACATTTTCGTGTAGGTGGGGTGTCCATGAAACTGGCTCCACAGCAGCGCAAAGGAGAACACCATTGCGGCCCCCAACAGAGACACGATGAAGATGGAATTCGCCTGCCGCAGTCCATTTGTTGCTTTGTTAAATGAGATCAGCCCTAAGCCGACAATCACCGCCCCAGCAAGTGGCAAAACTGGAATGAGCCAGGCGTACTGATAAATCGTTTCCATTGCTTGCGCCTAAACTAAAATTCTGCGTGAGTTGGCAAAACCGCTTACATTGTGACACAGACCCCACGGGAAACTGTCAATTAATGAACACAAGGTTGAGGTCTCTAGGGCATAGCATTCCGAAAAACAGAATCCTCAACATCTACAGCAGGGTAGGTGTGTGCTGACGATCGAAGAAGGCGTGTCCCGCTTTCGCAGCTTAGCCAGTGACCAGAATTGCTCTTAACACGCCGAAAGATGAGAACCTCAGCATCTCAAACTCGGTATCTCAAAATGTTGGCGTTCTAGCTGTGATCGCTGGGATCATCAACGCCAAACTGGGTAAAATCTGCACAAACAAAAATGTCCCCACCCTTGATGACGATCGCCGTTGCCGACAGCCGAAACCAACGATGGAGACACTAACCCGCACCTGCACCCTGAAAATTGCCCGATCAGGACATTGCCTGAATCAGATAGTCAAAGTAGGGGGCGGCCTCTGCGGCATCATCGCTGGATAGCAGTTCCAGAGAAGCCATCTTCAGAGCGCGAATTGCTTCAGCCATGCCCGGAACAGGAACGCCCAGCGCGTTATACATCTCTCGTACCCCAATGACTCCGATCTTTTCGATCGGCTCAATGTTTCCCGCCAGTACCCCGTAGGTGATCAGGCGCAGATACCAGCCATAGTCCCGCAGACAGAGGGCCCGCTGCTTATCGCCGTAGGCGTTGCCCCCTGGAGCAATGAAGTCAGGACGCTTACGCCAAAGCTGCTTGCTGGCTTCCTGAACGATTCTTTTCTCGCTGGAGGAGAGGGTGTCTGCAATCCGCGTCCTCTGTGCACCAGTTTTAAAAAAGTCTTCCATCGACCGCAGTTCCCCAGAGGTAGGGTAGCGGAGTTCGTCGTCGGCTTGAAGAATGACTTGGCTAACTACACTCATATTTATGGCTGTCTCTGCATATCACCAGTAGTTTAGCGACTCAGGGGGCCCGAAGTGAAGGGAAAATGAGTTTCCTGAACGTTCCTTTACAAACTGTAAAGGTGCTGGAATTGGGGCAGCGATCGCAGCCGCTCAAACAACTGTGCCACCTTTGCCAAATCTTTGTCCCCTGGACTGCGCTCCACTCCACTCGATAGGTCAATCCCGTGCGGCTGAACCAGTTCCAGCGCCGCCACAATGTTATCAGCAGACAATCCGCCTGCCAGAAACCAGGGGCACTCTGGCTGGAACTGCTGTAGCGATCGCCAGTCCAGCGTCTGACCTGTGCCCCCCGTTAGATGAGGATGGTACGCATCCAGCAGCAGAGTATCCACTACTCGTTCATAATCGACCGCTTGCTCCAGCGCTTTTGTCGATCGAATCCGTAGCGCTTTAATGATCTCAACGTCAGGAAGCAGCGATCGCAGTTCAGCACAGAACTGGGGGGACTCTTGCCCGTGGAGTTGAACGCTGCTGAGACCAATCGCCACGACCTCAGCAATCTGAGTCAGCGTAGCATCGGCAAACACGCCCACGCGATCGACTTGAGGAGGCAACTGGGCTACGACCGCCTGAATCTGCTCAACTGTCACGTAGCGAGGAGACTGGGGCACGCAGATGAAGCCCAGAGCAGTTGCGCCTAGATGGGCGATCGCCCGACCTTGAGCGGGCTGAGTGATGCCGCAAATTTTGACCCGTAGTCCACAGTCAAGCTGGGCAGACTTAGATTCGATTAGCATTTCTCGACAGTATAGCTAGAGCCTCAT
>DATNQR010000279.1:0-10787 GCA_036703905.1 Thermosynechococcaceae cyanobacterium | reverse complement strand
TCAGAGAACGACAGACACAAAGGCTGCTGTTGTTGATTTAGATACTCAAGCTAACAGTCGATCGCACCCCACTACAGTAATTACTCCATTCAATGAGGGAGACGGATCGGTGTCTAATGTAGAAGAAGAGGCGATCGCTATGCTGCCAACAGATGGGCCAGAACCAACCATATCCAGGGGTTCTGGGGTTGACTCTAATTTGACTGAAGATTTAAACCCCAGAACTTTTTGTTCAGATGCAGCAGGCGATCGTCCCTGCTGTCGCAACCCCTTCTGTGCAAACGCTAGTTCGGCGAACTGAGCGGACAATTCTTAAGGATGCGATTGCGGCGGTGCTGGACTATCGCAAGACCCATCCGGTAGCTAATCCCGTGGGTCTACTGATGGCAGCGATTCGCCAGCAGTGGCAACCTCAGCAGCACGATTGCACCACACCGCCTGAGTTCAATGCTTGGTTCAACTGGGCGCGATCGAATCGATTGGCGATCGCCAGCCAGCAGATTGATGGAGTGCTGCATATCTATGCCACTGATGGACAGTGCTACCCCTACACCGAATTCGCGGCTAGCCATCCGATGCCAGAGGCCTAAGTTAGACACAGAGGATGCTCTGGCAAATTAGACCGCCCTACAACGATCGCATTGCTCAGGAGGATTAACGGATGCTGCCGTCTCTTCTTGCCTGAATAAAATCGGCGTTGATGACGTGTGAGAAACTCAATCGGTGTTTCAGTAACATCATCATCAGGACGCTTGATCTATTGCTATGTCCTGATTTTTCTCTTTTTGCAATCTTTAACAACTGATGCAGGTGGCTAATCTGCAAAAGGTCTAGTGATGATTGGGGCAACAGCGTGGAAGATGGATTTGTCAATTAGGATTCTAATTTGATCGATCGCCAAAGCGTTCTTGAAGAAAATGGACCAGTAAACGAACCTTAGTAGACAAATGACGATTGACCGGATAAATCACCGAAATCGAGAGTTCCGGTGGATGATACTCAGGCAACACTCTTTGCAGCGTCCCTTGTTGCAATTCCGGTTCCACAACAAACGTCGGCAATAGCGTAATTCCTAACCCGCGAACTGCTGCATCTCGAAGGACTTCCCCATTGTTAGAACACAATACCCCAGTCACTGAAATCGTTTGTTCTCCCTCAGATCCAATCAGTGTCCACTGACTTTCAACCGCAAGCTGACCGTAGTGCAAGCAGGAATGGTGGCGCAGTTCGTCGAGATGAGTCGGCGTTCCGTTCGCCTCCAAATAGCTCGGAGCCGCACACAAAACTCGTGGAGCCAGAGTTAGCGGATGCACAATCAAACTGGCGACCTCTTGAGGTTTGGCAATTCGCACCGTCACATCAAAGCCTTCTTCGATCGGGTCCACAAAGCGATCGTTCAAGGTCAACTGTACCTGAAGGTCAGGATACTGCACCAGAAAGTCAGCCAAAGCAGGCGCTAAGTGCATTGTGCCAAACGTCATCGGCGCATTCACCCGTAGTCTCCCTCTGGGTTCTGCCTGAAGCTGAGTAATCGATCGCTCTGCTTCTTCCAAACTCGCCAAAATCTCAACACAGCGTTCATGAAACGCCAACCCGCTTTCGGTTGGAGTCACGACCCGCGTACTGCGATGCAGCAACTGCACACCCAGTTCATTTTCGAGAGAAATTACGAGTTTGTTGACCTGCGATCGCGACAGTCCTATCTCTCTTGCTGCTGCCGCAAAGCCACCGGCGTTGACCACTTGAGTAAAGGCACGAATGCTTTCAAACTTATCCATCATTCGTCATTGTAGCTTTGTATGAGACAATTTGTAGACAAAATAGCATATTGTCTTTTATTTGAATCCATATCATAATCATAGGGTCCCCAAAAAGGAAAGCGCAAACGGAACTTTCAGGCAGTTTGCCCTTCACCTTTCCCCTTTTCCTCTCAAACCCACTGGAGGTTTGTTCGATGATTACCTTACGACCCGCTCAAGCTCGAGGTTCTGCAAACTTTGGCTGGCTCGACAGTCGTCACACCTTTTCCTTTGGCGAGTATTACGATCCCAATCACATGGGCTTCGCTGATCTGCGCGTAATTAATGAAGATAAGGTAGCTCCCGCACAGGGCTTTAGTACGCATGGACACCGCGATATGGAAATCATTTCCTATGTCCTCGAAGGCGCACTAGAACATAAAGACAGCCTCGGAACAGGGTCAGTGATTCGTCCAGGAGATGTGCAGCGGATGTCGGCTGGAACGGGTATCAGGCACAGTGAATACAATGCCTCAAAGACCGAACCTGTTCACTTTTTGCAGATCTGGATTCTGCCAGCACAAAAAGGAATTGAACCGGGCTACGAGCAGAAGACATTCACGGACGAAGAAAAGCGCGGTCAGTTGCGTCTGGTTGGTTCACGTGATGGTCGCGATGGCTCAATTACAATTCATCAAGATGTTGACCTCTATGCAGCAACATTGCACGAAGGCGATGAAGTCAGCCATACCTTTGCCAATGGACGAGCCGCTTGGCTACAAGTGGCGCGAGGTGCAGTGCAACTCAGCGATCAACTGCTGACGGCTGGCGATGGGACGGCGATCGTGCAAGAACCCCTGATCACGCTGCGAGGCGCTGCGGATGATGCAGAAGTGTTGCTGTTCGACATGGCGGCATAGGTTAGCGCGACGATTGGGCGATCGACCCCAAGGAGAATGTGATGAAACTGTTCTATATGCCCGGAGCCTGTTCGCTTGCCCCTCACATCGTTCTGGAATGGATTGGCAAACCGTTTGAACTCGATCGAGTGGAGCGGGGCAAAACTCGTGAACCGGAATTTTTAGCCGTCAACCCAGCCGGAAAAGTGCCAGCCCTGATTGAGGATGACGGTCGGGTGCTCACGGAGGCAGAAGCAATCTTGCTGTATCTAGCTGCGAAGTTTCCAGACGATCGTTTGGGTGCCAGTTCAACGCCAGAAGCGCAGTATGAAATGCACAAGTGGATGTCTTACTTGACTGGAGATGTTCACCCTGCCTTCTATCCCTACTTTTTGCCACAGCGCTACATTGCGGACGAGCATCAGTATCGTGCCGTGCGCGAGGCGGCTTACCAACAGATTGATGCCTGCTTTCAACTGCTCGATCGCTACATGCGCGATCGCACCTACATGATTGAGAATCGACGCACCGTTCTCGATCCGTATCTGTTCGTTTTCTGTCGCTGGGGTAAGTCGCTGCCAAAACCCTTCACCGACTACCCCAACTTGCACCGCTTCTTGATGCAGATGGCAGACGATGCGGGTGTACAACGAGCGATGCAGGCACAACGTATCACGCTCTGAATCTTATTTATCAAAGGTTCAATTAGAGGGTTAGCGAGTCGATCCTCTCCCACCAACACAGGCTTTGTCTCCGCTGACAAGGAGTATGGCAGGGAAGCGTCACCACGCTCCCCAATTCAATGCTGCAACAAATCCCGTTACTCAACATCCAGGAGTTATTTCATCATGACCGTTCACAGCTTGTTAACGCCCGAAAATTCCACCGTCATCTTTATCGATCATCAACCCCAGATGACGTTCGGGGTGACGAATATCGATCGCCAAACGCTGATCAACAATACAGTTGGTTTAGCAAAAGCCGCCAAAGTGTTCAACGTGCCCACCATTCTGACGACGGTTGAAACCCAAAGCTTCAGCGGCTATATGTGGCCCCAACTGCTAGAAGTCTTTCCAGATCAAACTCCGATCGAGCGTACCAGCATGAACTCCTGGGAAGACACCAAATTTGTGGCTGAGGTTGAGCGCATTGGTCGCAAGAAACTGGTGATCGCAGCGCTGTGGACAGAAGTGTGTCTGGTCTTTCCAGCGATTCAAGCGATTGAAGCAGGTTATGAAATCTACTTTGTTGTCGATGCTTCTGGTGGCACCTCTCAAGTCGCTCATGACATGGCAGTGCAGCGGCTCATTCAGGCAGGTGCTGTGCCTGTCACCTGGCAACAAGTGCTGCTGGAATACCAGCGCGATTGGGCACGCAAGGAAACCTACGATGCCGTGATTGAGATTGTCAAAGAACACTCTGGCGCATACGGTGTGGGCGTGGAGTATGCCTACACGATGGTACATGGTGCGCCTCCCAGTAACGCAAAAGCGACTGCTTAAACTCATGCGTAATTGATCGTTTGTGTTGTTTCCGCTGAGCGGGCGATCGCACTGCAAACTCAGCGGAGACAAACTTTTCAGTTTGATGAAAGTGACCTGTTCAGTTCGTTGAAAAAGAGAATCCCATGAAGAACAAGTTCACCGTTGAGAACACGGCAATGCTGTTGATTGACCATCAGCAGGGCACGATCAAACTGGCTCGCAATTTATCCCGTGAAGAAATCGTGCAAAACACTCGTGCTTTGGCTCGTGTAGCAGTTGAAACTGAAATGTCACTGGTGTTGACCAGCAGTATGGAAGATCACTTTCAGGGTTTGCTGCTCGACGACTTACAGAAAATCGCACCTGAAGCCTACAGTAATCGAATCAAACGTCCAGGCGTGGTGGACTGCTGGGAATACGACGAGTACAGAAATGCAGTGATCGCCACAGGTAAGAAAAAGCTGATTATGGCAGGGTTAACTAATGACGTTTGTATCGTCTATCCCGCAATTAGTGCGATCGAAGCTGGGTTTGAAGTGCAGGTTGTGGTGGATGCAGGTGGTTCACCCACAACGCTGGCGGACGAAACGGCTCTCCGGCGCATGGAGAAGCATGGGGTTACATTGACCTCAACCAACCAAGTGATGGCGGAGCTTGCCAATTCCTGGTCAGAAGGAGTTGGGCAGACGATTCAAACTGTCATGTACCAAGAAATTCTGTCTAAATTCCTGGAAGCGTAGGGATAACTGCCATGACAAATGTTCTGGTCGTCTACACCTCAACGCTGGGGAATACCCACAAAATGGCTGAGGCTGTTGCGGACGGGGCGCGATCGGTAGAAGCAACGAGTGTCATTCTACGCGAGGCAACAGCGGCAACCAAAGCAGAAGTCCGTGCTTGTGATGCGCTGTTGCTCGGGACACCTATGCGACATCGTTCCGCTGATGCACGGGTGAAACAGTTTATTGAGAACACGATCGAAGTCCTTTGGCTAACGGATGAATTGGTGGGCAAAGTTGGCGGTGTCTTCTCTGTTGGGGGTGGCTATGGCAATGCCGGAGCGGGTGTCGAAATTACGCAACTGGGACTGCTCGCAGCCATGGCAGCGGCAGGCATGATCATGGTGCCGTTGCCCAAAACCACACCGGGAGCAGGCGTAGCTGGCAGTCATTGGGGCGCTCACGGCAGAAGTGGTGGGCCAAATATGGAGCCAGTTGGCATCACCGACGAGATGCTCCAGTGTGCCTATCATCATGGAGCAAATGTGGCACGGGTGGCAGTGGCGCTACAGGGTAAGAATTTGATGGCGCAGGGCAATCAGGCCCCTTCGCCGGAGCTAATTGCCTTATTCTCGGGGTCTGGAACTACTGTGGATGAGCAGCAGATGTCACTGTAGCCATGCCGCCTCAATGACGATCGCAAGCCAGTAATCACCATCGTCCATCCTGCCCCAAATTGCGATTACTCAGGAGTAGCGCCCTATTGCTTAACCCACAGCCTATTGGAGATACAGGCTCTATGTTGGAAGATTCGCTCACTAGCGGTACAGAGGAAGACGCTCAAGTCACCGCCATCATTTCTCATGTGATTCGTTCAGGGCGCGAGCAGGGCTACGAGGAGTGGTTTCGGGGCATTGCCGCAGATGCCCGAACATTCAAAGGACATTTGGGCGTGAGTGCAATTCGACCCCGTGATCATGTGCATCCTGAGTACGTGGTGATTCTCAAGTTCGATCGCTACGACAACCTCAAAACCTGGCTAGAATCTGATGTTCGACGGCAATGGATTGAGCGCTTGCAGCCGCTGATTGAAAAGCCAGAGTTAATTCAAACGCTGACCGGACTGGAAACCTGGTTTACGCTGCCAAAGCAGCCGCTTAAATCTCCGCCGCCTCGCTACAAGATGGCAGCCGTCACTTGGCTGGGTGTGTTCGTCACACTCGCTGTCGTGAGTCGTTTGCTGGCACCGCTTTTTTCCCGGTTGCCAATACTGCTTAACCAACTAATTACGACGGGACTGGTCGTCGCACTCCTCACTTACGGGATCATGCCTCGCCTAACCCAGTTATTCCAACGCTGGCTATACCCTGAACCCTAATCTGCTGGAGACAATCAAGCAAGCAAAACTCCAGCAGCCTGACCGTTCACAATAAGCAAGCCTGACGTCTGCGAGGTGGCAGCCAAACGAGTGGATTGGCGTATGGAACCGTTGTTCAGCATCGTTCGAGCAGTAGCCCATGACGAGGTGTATCGGCATGGGTAAGGGCGATCGCATAAGCGTTTTCTAAACCACAAGATGAGGCGATCCAACTGCTGGATCTGCAGGCTGAACTTCGCACAATCGACGCTCCAAGAAGCGACGCTCAGTGTCATTTGTCACCAATTCTAGTGCTCGCCTGTAGCTCTGGGTTGCTTCTTCTAATGCTCCGATACGTCGCAATAAATCCGCACGGGTAGCGTGAAATAGATGATAGCTGTCAAGTTCTGGGACAAGTCTATCAATCAGTCCAAATGCCGCTTGAGGACTATCTGCCATCGCGATCGCCACGGCTCGATTCAAGGTCACGACAGGTGAAGGCTGCAAGCGCTCCAACACCTCATAGAGTCGCACAATCTGCACCCAGTCTGTTTCTTCGGCGCGTGTTGCCTGACAGTGGAGGGCAGCGATCGCAGCCTGTAGAGCATACACTCCTGTTCCACCCCGCAACGCTTCTTCCACCAGAGGCAACGCCTCAGCAATTTGTGGATGGTTCCAACGACTCTGATCTTGATCTTCCAGCAGAATGAGATCACCTACCTCATCCAAACGGGCATCGCGCCGAGAATCATGGAGTAACATCAATGCCACCAGTGCCGTGACTTCAGAGGGTGGTTGAGGTGCCATCAGTTGGCGCACTAGTTGCCCCAGTCGAATTGCTTCAGTGCAGAGATCAGCCCGCACGATCGAATCTCCTTTCGTCGCCGCATAGCCTTCGTTGAAGATGAGATAGATTACCGCCAGCACTGCCTCTATCCGGGGAGCCAAATCGGTTGTCTCAGGCACTTTATAGGGAATGCCTGCGTCTCGAATTTTGCGTTTGGCACGAACCAGTCGTTGTGCCATCGTTGCAGTGGGTACAAGAAAGGCGCGGGCAATTTCGTCGGTTTCCAGTCCACCCAGCATCCGCAGCGTCAGAGCCACCTGAGTTTCGATTGCCAATGCTGGGTGACAACAAGTAAAGATTAATCGCAAGCGATCGTCTGAAATTTCATCACTAACGTAGGTTGGTGCTTCGCTCGATGGAATTAACCCAGATGCCGCATACCATTCTAGTTTTTCCGTCAATCGGGTTCGCCGTCGAAGGCGATCGATGACCTTATGTCGGGCAGTTCGGATGATCCAGGCACGAGGAAGATCGGGAATACCGCTGGCTTGCCACTGATTCACCGCTGCTGCAAATGCTTCTTGTGCGGCGTCTTCAGCCAGATCAAAATCTCCTAACAACCGGATCAGGATGGCGACAATTCGCCCCCATTCAGTGCGATAAAGGTCGGCGATCGCCTGAGCCACCTCTAATTTTGGGGTTGAAGCCATACCTGTCATAAAGATTTTGATGAGGTGTCGATCTGAACCGTTGCCGTTCGACTCACTTCCAAGGGAATACAACAATGATACTTAAGTACAGAAGTACTAAAGATTAAGTTTCTGAGAGGTATCGATCTGGGCCGTTGCCGTTCGACTCACTTCCAAAGAAGGCAAGGCTCGATCGGACTCAATAAAATTTTTCAGTGAAGTGTCGATTTGAGCAATTCCCATTCGACTTAACTACAAAGGAGGCAACCCAATGAAATATTTGCTGCTGATCTATATGGACGAAAACGCCATGAGTGACACTGAGCGGGAGCATTGCTACGGGGAATCTGCACAAGTTGCCCAAGAACTGCACGCGCAGGGACAATTTGTGGCGGCTGCTCCCCTCCATCCTGTTACAACGGCAACCAGTGTCCGCATCCGTGAGGGCAAATCGCTTGTGACCGATGGTCCCTTTGCCGAAACCCGTGAACAACTGGGCGGGTTCTACCTGGTTAATGCTCAGGATTTGGATGAAGCCATTGCGATCGCCAACCGAATCCCAGGTGCACGTGTTGGCACGGTCGAAATTCGCCCCGTTCTCGAAATTGCGGGATTACCAGCGCATTGAACTCAAGGAGAATCCTGATGCAAAACCATCCCCAAATCACTCCCTGTTTATGGTTTGATGATCAAGCCGAAGCAGCCGCTCAGTTTTATACATCAATTTTTCGCAATTCCAAGATCGTCCACATCAGCCGATATGGAGAAGCTGGACAGGAAATTCACGGAAAACCAGCCGGAACCGTCATGACTGTCAGCTTTGAACTTGATGGTCAGCCGTTCACAGCTCTAAACGGAGGTTCGACCTTCAAATTTAACGAGGCGATTTCCTTCCAAGTCTTTTGCGATACCCAGGAGGAAGTGGACGATTACTGGCAAAAACTGTCTGCGAGTGGGGATGAAACAGCACAGCAATGCGGTTGGCTCAAAGATCAATATGGGGTCTCGTGGCAAATTATTCCTCGCATTCTCATTGAGTTGCTCAATCACCCCGATGCGGCAACCTCTCAAAACGTTACAACTGCCATGCTGCAAATGAAGAAGATCGAGATTGATGAACTCAAGCGTGTCGCTGCTCGTTAGCGATCAACACACCACACCCTTAGCAATCCAACTCAAACACTCAACAGGAGATTTCGTCATGAAAGTCATGGTCCTCGTCAAAGCAACCCAAGACTCCGAAACTGGGGTCATGCCGAGCGAACAGCTTTTGACTGAAATGGGGCAGTACAACGAAGAATTAGCCAAGGCAGGTATCTTGCTCGCAGGTGAGGGGCTTCATCCTAGCTCAAAAGGGGTGCGAGTGAAATTTTCAGGCACGAATCGAACCGTAACCGAGGGACCGTTCCCGCATACTCAGGAGCTAGTTGCAGGGTACTGGCTGTGGCAAGTCAACTCGCTCGAGGACGCGATCGCTTGGGTGAAGCGCTGCCCCAACCCAATGCCAGGAGAATCCGAGATTGAGATCCGTCCCATATTCGAGGCAGAGGATTTTGGTGAAGCCCTGACACCCGAATTAAGGGAGCAGGAAGACCGCATTCGCGCCCAGCTTGAAACGCAACAGCAAGAGTAACTTCAGCCACTGCTCAAGTTGAATTAACACGCAAAGATGGCTTATCAAACAACGAATTAACCACAAAAGAGAAATCAATGCAACTCAATTCCTATCTCATGTTCAACGGCAACTGTAAGGCAGCGTTCAAGTTTTATGAACAATCTCTTGGCGGCAAAATCACCATGATGATGACCCACAAAGAGGCACCCTCCACAGAAAATGTCTCACCGGACTGGCATGACAAAATCATGCACGCCTGTCTTGAACTGAAAGATCGTCTCCTCATGGGATCTGATTGCCCACCGGGTTATTTTGAACCCCCTCAAGGCTTTTACGTTCAAATTAGTGTTTCTGAACCAGACGAGGCAGAACGAATTTTTCACGCTCTGGCAGAAAACGGCAAAGTGAAAATGGCGATCGCCCCCACCTTCTGGTCAGCTCGCTTTGGCATGTTGATTGATCAGTTCGGTATACCGTGGATGGTCAATTGTGAGCAGGTAGTTTAAGCCTCTGAACACTCTTCAACTTTACTTTCAATGTTTCACAGTTTGTTCTAAGTAGGTGGATCACATTAAATATAAGATGGCTTCGCCTGAAACCTTTGCACAGCCTAAAAACTATCTTCAGTTTAATTACGTCTACCTACTTACAACACACTACCCAGGAAAAACCGTGAGTACTCAAATTTTCGTCAATCTACCTGTCAAAAAACTCAAGCGATCGATCGAGTTTTTGGTAGTGCTATGGCTAAGTACCAGACAAAAGCTTGCAAAGGCAGAGTAGGTAAGAGTTTGATGAGAATCACCACATTCACAACATCAACCCTCATGGATCAGGTTACTCGACTTCAAGCCGCTTGCGACCGCATTTGCCTTGGCAATTTAATGGTAAATGAGCTGCGATCAAGTATTGCATGTCAATGGGATGGGCAAAACTGTGAATACCAACTCCGTCTGACTTCTGTTAACCCGGTGAATGCAGCAGTACACAGCTTGCGTTTGGCTGTCGCAGCAACAGCCATCATCTGAGGTTGTGCTCAACAGGGATGTTGGCGATCGATCTGCTGCTGACAAACCGATGCCCTAAGCGGAACGGTCATTGCTACTTTCATCGATCGCTATAAAGTGGTTTAGTCAGTTGAATGGTGACGACCATATTAGGATATGGACACCAGAGACTTGAGTTTTGACAGAATATCCCAGGCTCTTGTCCAGAGAATCGATCCTCCTTCACCTGGATCGACAGTACGGCAAGCATGCAGCAGGCGGGCAGCGAGCGTCGCGCCAAAATCCGGCGAATGCACTGGACTTGTATCTAAGCCGCCGTACCACAGATCCACAGGAATCGTGATGTCTTCGGGCGCAACCGTCCAGGCGCTTAACGCATTAACTAGGTCACGAGCATGGCCCTGTGCCCTCTGCGAGAACCCTTCCTGCAAGGCTTGCTGATAGGCTGTACAGAAAGGTTCGCCCTCGTATAGGACACGATCGCGATCGGT
>DATNQR010000278.1:0-2840 GCA_036703905.1 Thermosynechococcaceae cyanobacterium | reverse complement strand
GCGGCACGGTGCAGGTGATTCCCCACATCACCAATGAGATCAAGGAGCGCATTCTGCGCGTAGCCAAAAACACCAATCCTGATGTGGTAATCACTGAGATTGGCGGCACGGTAGGAGATATTGAATCGCTGCCGTTCTTGGAGGCCATTCGGCAATTCCGCAAGGCCGTTGGGCGACAGAATGTGCTGTATATGCACGTCACTCTGGTTCCCTGGATTCCTTCGGCGGGGGAGATGAAAACCAAACCCACCCAGCATTCGGTAAAGGAGTTGCGATCGATCGGCATTCAGCCCGATATTCTAGTCTGTCGCAGCGATCGACCCTTACCGCCGGGCCTGAAGGAGAAAATGTCGGAGTTTTGCGACCTTCCAGCGGAATGTGTCATCACCTGCGAGGATGCTCGCAGCATCTACGAAGTGCCTCTCAACCTGGAGCGGGAGGGGTTGGCCCACCAGGCTTTAGAGTTATTGCATCTGGAGCAGCGATCGCCGGATCTGAGCCAGTGGGCAATGCTGGTGGATCGGCTTTACCGGCCTAAAGAGCGGGTGGAGATTGGAATTGTTGGTAAATACGTGCGTTTAGGAGATGCCTACCTGTCTGTGGTAGAGGCCTTGGGCCATGCAGCGATCGCCCTAGACAGTGATTTGCAGTTACGCTGGATCAACTCGGAAGATGTGGAAACCCACGGAGCCGATCGCTACCTGAAGGGACTGCACGGCATTCTGGTTCCGGGCGGCTTCGGGAGTCGAGGCATTGACGGTAAAATTGCGGCAATTCAGTACGCTCGTGAGCAAAATATTCCGTTCCTGGGGCTGTGCTTGGGAATGCAGTGTTCGGTGCTTGAGTGGGCCCGGCATACTGCACGGCTGGAAAATGCTAACAGCGCCGAATTTGAACCCAATGCCCAAAATCCGGTAATCAACTTGCTGCCGGAACAGCAGGACGTGGTGGATCTGGGCGGTACGATGCGCCTAGGGCTATATCCCTGCCGTCTGGCTCCTGACACTTTAGCCTTCCGGCTCTATCAAGATGAGGTGATCTACGAGCGCCACCGCCACCGCTACGAGTTCAACAATGCCTACCGCAATTTGTTCCTAGAGTCGGGCTACGTTATCAGTGGCACTTCTCCCGACGGGCGACTGGTAGAAATCGTGGAACTACCACAGCACCGCTTCTTCATTGCCAGCCAGTTTCACCCAGAGTTCCAGTCTCGTCCCAGTACGCCCCACCCGCTGTTCCGAGGGTTTGTGCAGGCGGCTCTGGGAATTGATGGCCACCCGATCTCGATCGCCTCAGAACCCCTAGTCAGTTCGGAACGATCAGAAGCAATGGCGACAATGGAAGTCTCGTGAGCCTGACTCATTCCCGCTCCACCCGTGCCACGGTACACTGATGGGATTGAGAATGGGCGGTTGCAGGAGCTATGGCGACGTTTTTGTTGGAAGTTGGGACGGAGGAATTGCCCGCAAGTTTTGTGGACGACGCATTGCAGCAGTGGAGATCGCGGATTCCTCAAAGCCTGAAGGAAAACGCCCTGACCCCGGAGGCAATGGAATACTACGGTACGCCGCGGCGGTTGGCCGTGCTAGTGCGGGGACTGCCGGATCGCCAGCCCGACCAGACTGAGGAGATCAAAGGGCCGCCTGCCCAAGCTGCTTTCAAAGACGGCCAGCCCACCAAAGCCGCGATCGGGTTTGCCCAGAAGCAAGGGGTCGATCTAGCGGCGCTGGAGATTCGCCCCACGGAGAAGGGCGAGTTTGTTTTCATCCGCAAGACGATCGTGGGACAGCCTACACCGGAAATTCTGACCCGCCTCATCCCCGGCTGGATTACTGGACTGGAGGGCAAGCGCTTCATGCGCTGGGCCGATGGGGAACTGCGCTTTCCTCGCCCAATTCGCTGGCTGGTAGCGTTGCTAGATGACGCAGTGCTGCCGATCGAACTGTCTAATGCCTCCCAGCCTTGCCGCAGCGATCGTCATTCCTATGGGCATCGGGTGCTGCATCCTCAAGCGTTTCAGATTGCCCACGCCCAGGATTACGTTGAGCGCCTGGAAAGTGCGTTTGTCCAGGGTCAGGTTGATCGTCGTCAAGCCGAAATTCAGCAGCAGATCGAAGCCGCTGCCCTCAGCGTTCAAGGTGTAGCGGTGATCAATCCGGCACTGCTGCGGGAAGTGACCAATCTGGTCGAGTATCCCACTGCCGTTGTCGGCAAGTTTGACCCGGAGTTTTTGGAACTACCGCCAGAGGTGATCACCACCGAAATGGAAAGCCACCAGCGCTACTTCCCGGTGCTGAAACAGGCGGATTCGGCTGAACTGCTGCCCTATTTCGTCACAATTTCTAACGGTGATCCGGCCAAGTCCGCCATCATCGCGGAGGGCAACGGGCGAGTCATCCGGGCGCGGCTGTCGGATGGTAAGTTTTTCTACGATGCCGATCGCGCTCACCCCCTGGAAAGCTACCTTCCCAAGCTGGAAACCGTGACGTTCCAGGCGGATTTAGGTTCGGTGCGGGCCAAGGTCGATCGAATTAGGACAATCGCCACTCAGATAGCCACTCAGCTTCAAATTTCAGACTCTAGCGACATTCAACGCGCCGCCCTGCTGTGCAAGGCAGACCTGGTGACTCAGATGGTGGGTGAGTTCCCAGAACTGCAAGGTGCGATGGGAGAAAAATATGCCCTCGCCAGTGGAGAATCGGCGGCTGTTGCCGTCGCCCTCGCTGAACACTACTTGCCCAAAGGCGCAGGCGATCGTCTACCGACTTCTCTAGTGGGTCAGGTTGTAGGGGTCGCCGATCGCCTGGATACTCTGGTTAGTATTTTTGGGCTGGGATTGT
>DATNQR010000277.1:0-9175 GCA_036703905.1 Thermosynechococcaceae cyanobacterium | reverse complement strand
TGCTGGATATTCAACTCCCCGGTCTCAGTGGCTACGAAATCTGCACTGAGCTAAAAGCTGAACCCCAGACTCGCTCCATTCCCATCATCTTCATCAGCGCTCGGCGGGAAGTAGACGACATCGTTAAAGGTTTTGCAGTTGGCGGCACAGACTACATCACCAAGCCCTTCCAGATAGAAGAAGTGCTGGCGCGGGTGGAAAACCAGTTAATCATCCAGACCTTGCAGACTCAGCTTCAGGAGCAGAACCAAACCCTGAAGGCGCAAAATGAGCAATTGCAAGCAGAGATTTCAGCCCGATCACAGGCAGAGCAGGCTCTGCACAAAGTAAATCAGCGCCTCCAAACCCTTGCCTGTACTGACAGCCTTACCGAAGTGGCGAACCGCCGTCACCTCGATCAATACCTGCGGCGGATGTGGCTGCAAATGGCACGGGAGCGTAAGTCCCTATCGCTGATTCTCTGCGACTTAGACCATTTCAAGCTCTATAACGATACCTATGGTCACTTAGCGGGGGACTCTTGCCTACGGATTATTGCCCAAGCGATCGAGCGTACCCTGCGCCGTCCTGGAGATTTTGTTGGCCGGTATGGAGGTGAGGAGTTTGCAGTGGTGTTGCCCAACACCGAATTGGACGGAGCCATACGAGTTGCTCGAAATATTCATCAGGAAATTGAAAGTCTGAAGCTGTCCCACAGTCGATCGCCTGTCAGTCCGTTTGTCACCTGTAGTTTAGGCATTAGCGCTCAGATTCCCTACCATTTGATTCCACCAGAACTACTGCTTGGCAAAGCCGATCAGGCCCTCTATCAAGCCAAGCAGCGCGGCCGCAACAATTTCTGTGTGTACGAGTAACTGCTGCTATTTCCGACCGAAATCTGCCGGAATTTCTCCCCAAACTGCCGTGTTCCACTTCAGAATTGGGTTAGTGTAATCATTCGTCTGTAGCCAATCTAAAGCTCTTTTCAGTAGGTCAAAGACTTCTTCTGTTTCTTTATTTTGCTCCAGCTTTGTTCGCACCTGTTTATTTTTAACCCAGAGCATCGCTGTACTGGAATCTGAATAGATTGGGGTATTTTTTCCCTGCTGCTTGAGGTGAGCCAGCGCGTGAACGATCGCTAGAAACTCTCCGAGATTATTGGTTCCGTTGGCGATCGGGCCGGTATGGAAAACAGCTTCTCCCGTTGTTGTGTGAACACCCTGATACTCGACTGGCCCAGGATTGCCCAAACAAGAGGCATCCACGCAAATACTGTCGGGAATAATTTCATCGATCGAGCGTCGAACCGCAGAAACGTCTCTTGATCCTTCTACGATCGAGATTACCTGCTGATGCTCCTGCTGGAAGGCGGTCTCTGCTTCACTCCTGGTTTTGAAAGACTTGAAGGATGCGCCACTGAAGCCTTTGATTTGAGCTTCGCACTGCTGCCAGCTTGTAAAGATACCTGTTTTTCTGCCTTTGAAGACCGCGTAATACTTCCCGGATGCCATGAACTAGAAACCTATGGAGTTGCAACCTACGACATTACTCGATCGTTCTAGATGTCAGCAAGCAGTTCCCCAAAAATTGAAAGGCGAATAATCTAACCTTCCTGGAGCAATGAGGTACAACATAAACCAATTAGCCAAAAGTTTAAGCTTATTATTTTCGGGTTCCTACCTGTAGCTCACTGAAACAAGGAGCGCAAAAATCGATTCAGCCCACTATCGGTTCAGTTGAGACTCTGCCGCTGCCGCGATCTCTGCTGCTCCAGGCTGCTGCTCAGGTTTACGAGTGTAGAGCCACGCCCAACCAATCAGCACCGCCTGGAACGGCAAGCGAAACCAGTAGAGTAGAGGCTGGTGCGGAATCCCGTCGATCGCTATGCTGTTGAGGGCTTGGTAGATGTTGGCAGGAAAGACTGCGACAAATAGGGCAATCAGTCCCCATGCGGCTGCCACGCTGACAAAAGGAATCAGCAGCCCAACTCCACCGAGAATCTCAAACACGCCACTGATATAGACGCAGGGGTAGGCAGGCAAGGGGGGCGGCACAATTCGGGCGAACTGGTCGGCGTGGGTGAAGTGGGTGATGCCGACGATGATGATGGCGATCGCCAACACCACACGAAAGATTTCAGTCCTGCGAGAGCGTCCCTTTGCCTGTTTCATAGCAGCTTGTGAGAAGTACGGTTTCAGAATAGCGATCGTGCAGAAGTTCTGCGTCTACCTAAGCTCAGATGCCTTGAGCAGCACTCAACGTGACTGACTGACAAAAGAATGACGGGGTGGCACAGCCGCCTCAAACACAATCTGACAGTCAGCTTGCATTGTCCTATCGAGGTTGCCTCTTAAACTTTCAACTTGATGCTACCTCGATCGGCAAGACGAAGTGAGGCCCTAAGCGGCAGAGTCGCCCTTCTTGCTCAAACTGCCCCAGCAAACGAGTGATGGTTACGCGGCTCGTGCCGATCGTTTCGGCAATTTCCTGATGGGTCAGGCGCAAATCGATCAACTTCCCTTGCCGTACCGTCCGACCAAAGCGGTGGGCCAGCCATTCCAGAAGTTGCAGCAACCGCGCTGGCACATAGCGACCCTGCAAAATACTTAGCAACTCTTCGGTACGCTGGGCATAGGAAAGGGTCAGGTCTTGCAGTCCACCGCTTATGGGAACTTCGCAAACTTTCACCGCTGATAAACATTCCACCTGGTAGGGCTGCACACGGGAAAGCGCCTGACCGATGATTTCCCCAACTCCCCAAAATCCCAGCGTGGCGACAAATCCTTCATCGTCCCAGGTCAGGGTGCGGACGGAGCCACTTTCAATTTTCCATAAGCAGTCCGATCGCAACGGGAGCCGATCTTTGCGGCTAAAGCTGTGATGGAGGCTAACAGTAGAAGGATAGAGAGGCTGTAGGAGTGGTGAGGAATAGTTCACGGTGGCAACCAGAATTTAGAGGGAGACAGATATGGGTAGTGCAGGAGTCGAGGCGTGATGGAAATCCATCACGGCTGCGCCTACACGATCGGCACAGGAGTAGTGAAAAAAGTGGTGGCCTTGGTCGCATTGCCAGAGTTGGTCGATGGGCTTCAGAAATGCTTGCCAATCCTGAAGCGCCAACGAATCGACCACCGGATCGGTGAGGCTGCCACACACCAGCAGGGGCACGGCAACGCCACCCTTAGGCAAACTGCCCAGCCCTAGCAGGGAATGGGGCGTGGGCGAAGTCTCCAGATCTTTGCTGAGAGCGATCGCCAGATCTTTTGCGGAATAAGGTAACGGGCAACCGAACAAACTTCGTGCCGTTTGGGCCAAAAGCTGCGGGCGACTGCACGGCAACAGTTGACGCTGCACGTAGTAGTGGGCGTGCCAAGTGGCCGCAGGCTGGGCCGCCACCGCCAGCAACGTCAACGATCGCACCCGCTCTGGATGCTGGCGGGCATAGAGTAACCCCACCACGCCGCCAATGCCGTGTCCAACTAAGTGAATTGGTTGCTTGCGATGCTTCAGGTAATCATGCAGCAACACGATCGCGGTGTTGAGAGAACTGGCTTCATCGAGGGTTTGGCTATAGTCCCACCGAGCCACAGTGAAGTGCTGGGACAGAATACGCAGTAAGGGTTGGTCAAATCGTTTCAGGCTGGGGCTGCAACTCAGCCAGAGGATATCGGGTATGGCCATAGTTTCTCCGTAGATTTAGGATGAGTTGCCCATGATCGTCCTAGGGACGAGGCTAGAGGGTAATCTCAGCAGGCATTCATTTCAGCAAACGTTCGACTGCTGCGGCTCTTGTTGGCGCTTTCTGCGCGATCGTCTTTTCTCACCCACCAAAGGCTTGTTGAGTAAGTTTTTCAATAAGCTTCTCAAGCATCTTACCTTAACTATTGCAACAAAGTCGCAATAGCAGTCGTAAATTTCAGGGCCATAGCTGTAGGGAGATTTCTGGCGAAGAAAGTACCCAAAGATAGAATACTTTTAGTCGCTCCAACAAGTAAGGAATCAAGACTTGGAAGGCTCTACTCAATCCGCAACGCCCCTGGGCGCATCCCAAATTGACGGCCTTTGTTTTGTTTAGCCGCGTCCAAACTGCGTGAGTCGAACGGCGTAGTTTTCAAGCCGCGATGACGCTGAAGTTTTGCAAAGGTAGTGGTCGGTTGGCAGAGCGAGTGTTCCGATGGGGTCGAGAGACTCTCAAAAACAGCGATGCCTGAGATTGAAAAGCGGTTGGAGCGTCATCCAGATTCACCCGAGTGGGATGTCCTGATTTGACCTACTTATGGGTAGATCTGTTCATGGAAATCTCCTTAGACCTACCGTACAGCAACACACATTAATGACAATGCCGCATCCGCAGAGTAAGGATTAAGACCAGAGAGTAATTGTCCTATCCGATAACGCCAGTGCGGCGGGTCGCCGTAAATACCCTGCAATGCATCAGCACCGATCGCATTGTTATGAGGATAAACATTCACGTTAAAGCCCATTGGTTCCAGCGTTTGATGAAACAACGCTGAGGTAACGCCATGACCTGGCTGATGATGCACTTCTGTTGCCAATGCCTTCGACCGCTCTTCGTCAGGAGCATCGAGACTGCGTAGGAAGAAGCGGTAGATAATGCCCAGTCGCATCTTGTACAGTAACATCCCCAATCCTTTGTAGTCCCAGGCGGTTAGCTGTGGTTCATGGTCGATGACTAAAATGCCGCCAGGACGGACTAACCGTGCCGCTTCCGCCAAAACAGTTTCCATATCGTCGCAGTGATGCAAACTCGCATTGATCGCCACAAGGTCAGCAAATTCGGAAACCAGCGGCAGGTGATGAGCATCGGCTATTAAGGGAGTGTAACCAAGTTCCTGCGCCATTTGAAGTGAGCCATGCGCCACATCCACTCCCAGTAACAACTTTGGCTTGCCACCCAGGTTTGCGTAGAGGTTGCCTGGACCACAACCGATGTCTACTACAATCTTGTCGTCCCAACTGCCTGCGGCGGCATACCAACGCTCTCTAAAGGCAAGATCTCGATGACAAGCTTCAAAATAGGTTTTTGCCCACGTTGGATTGCTGAAGTAAAACTTATTAGCCTGTACCGATGGACTATCAGGAAGAGTGCATGATGGAATATCGTCTGCAAAACTGACCTGATGATCTGTACTGAGAAATGGCTGTAACCTTAATTGCTGATTGGTTTGCATTGGTGAGTACCTCTGTAAATCAAGTCTAAGGTTGAGAGAGACAAATGCAGAAAGGTCTCCCTTTGCGATCGACAAACAGAGAACCCCTCAGAACTCACTTGCAGTTCTGAGATAGATTGCATGCTCAGAACCCCACAGGTGTGAATATCTATGCGAAGGCGTGAAATCTAATTAAGTGCTGGCGGAAAGAATGCTAGTAAAGCAAAGAACCATTTGTGTGATTGTACTTAAATTCAGGAACTTTTTTGTAAAGAGTGAATAAAGATAATTCGCTTTTTTGTAAAGTTATCAACTATTAAAGAGATTTCTGATAAAGCAAGTATCCAAAGATACCCAAAGATAGAATACTTTTAGTCGTTCCAACGAGTAAGGAATCAAGACTTGGAAGGCTCTACTCAATCCGCAACGCCCCTGGGCGCATCCCAAATCGACGGCCTTTGTTTTGTTTAGCCGCGTCCAAACTGCGTGAGTCGAACGGCGTAGTTTTCAAGCCGCGATGACGCTGAAGTTTTGCAAAGGTAGTGGTCGGTTGGCAGAGCGAGTGTTCCGGTGGGGTCGAGAGAGCGTGGAAGTTGGACTAGCAGAAAAGCGTACTGGCATGGCACTCAACTCAAAGATCTCAACACCATGCTGTAATGGACACAAAGTATGACCTGGAAAGGAATTCGTCCCATCATCGTGTGCATTAAAAAACCTATGCAAAAGGGATCTCACTCTCAAAAACAGCAATGCGTGAGATTGAAAACCGCTTGGAGCGTCATCCAGATTCACCTGAATGGGATGTCCTGATTCGACCTAGTTATGGGTAGATTTGTTCATGGAAATCTTCTGGACAGACAGCTTAAGACTTGGGTTTGAAGAGGGTGCAGGATACAGGAGTAGAACTCCTGTATCCCGTCCATAACCTATCAGGCTGTGACTATAACCAACGATCGACCAGATTCCTAGACTAAGCATGGGAAAACCGCAATGCCCTGCTGAATTAAATCCCTAAACTAGATCCCCGGCATCTCAAAGATGCCGGGGATCTGAAGTCACAATTTAAGAGCGATCGTAGGGAGATCGTCCTGCTACCAGCCGTCTGTGTCTCCGTCCTTCCAAACTTCTAGGTCAAGCTCACTCAGATAGATCAGCGCGTTCTGAATGTATGCTTCTGTTCCTTGCAGTTCTAGATCAAACCAGCCGTCTCCTGCGGCATTGGCTCCCAAAATTGCGGCTCGGATATTGACGGTTAGATGGTAGTGCGATACCAAGCGCGAGATAACTGGCTCTTGGTGATAGTGCTTGGGGATGCGGATGCGAACGCGTTGCTGAGTCAAGCGATCGTCTTGCGACGGAACAGCAGGGACAACTCGCTGCCAGGATTCATGACCGAGGTTAGTGTTTGAACGAGTGGGCTGGGCGACCATAGCAGTCCTCCTATTTCACATCTTTGATCTTGGTTTTGCGCTCTAGAATCTCCTTCAACACCAGGGTTACAACAGCCAGTAAAGCCAGCAGCACCGCAGCAGAATACGCTGCTTCCGTCTCATACTGCTTGTAGGCATCTTCCACGAACAACGGTAAACTCTGGGTTTTGCCTTCAATGTTTCCAGACACCACCGAAACCGCACCGAACTCCCCCATCGATCGAGCATTTGTCAAGATCACCCCGTAGAGCAAGCCCCAGCGAATGTTCGGCAGCGTGACTCGCCAAAAAGTCTGCCAGTCGTTCGCTCCCAGCGTTCTTGCTGCTTCCTCCTGATCCGCTCCGGCCTCCTCCAGCACCGGAATCACTTCACGAGCCACAAAAGGCAGACTGACAAAGGCCGTCGCTAGAACCATGCCGGGAAAAGCAAAGATAATTTGAATCCCATTGTCCTGGAGCCAGGGACCAAACCAGCCGTTGCGCCCGTACAGCAGCACAATCATCAAACCCGCAACCACAGGGGAAATGGCAAACGGTAGGTCAATAATACTGAGCAGCAGCGCCCGACCTCGAAACCTGCGACGAGTCAGGGCCCAAGCGGCGCACAGACCAAAAATAGTGTTCAGGGGCACGGCGATTAGGGCCAGCACCAGCGTTAGACGCACCGCAACCTGAAAGTTGGTTCGGTTCAGGTTGGCCAAGAATGGCCCGACTCCCTTGCTAAAGGCCTGCACGAAAACGTTGATGGCAGGAATGTACAGGAGCAAACTGAGGTAGATCACGACGATCGCGATCAAGATCGTTGGAACCCAATCACGTTTGGGCTTGAGCGCTTTGATCCGCGAATCTGCCCGATTTGAGGTTCCCAGGCTAGTCTTTCCCAAACTACTCATAGCGTTTGCCCCAGGATTGCAAGAGATTAATTGCTAGCAGCATCAACAGCGAGATCAGCAGCAGCACCGTGCCAATCACCGTGGCTCCCGCATAGTCATACTGTTCCAACCGTTGGAAAATCAGAATTGGGGCGATCAAATCCTTGTAGGGAGTATTGGACGCGATAATTACCGTGGAGCCAAACTCGCCGACTGCACGGGCGAAACCCAATGCGATCCCAGTGGAAATCGCTGGAAACAGCGGCGGCAAAATAACCCGCGAAAAGGTTTGCCAGTCGCTTGCGCCCAAGCTCCAAGCTGCTTCTTCCGTATCTTTCTCCATCTCTGCCAGCACGGGTTGCACTGTTCGCACCACAAACGGCAATGAAATGAACACCATCGCTACCCCAACGCCTAGGCGAGTGAAGGAGATCTTGATGCCGAGGGGCGTGAAGAGTTGTCCAATCCAACCGTTATTGCTGTAGATAGTCGCCAGCGTTAGGCCCGCGACGGAGGTGGGTAAGGCGAAAGGCAGATCCACCGAGGCATCGACTAACTTCTTGAGGGGAAAGTCGTAGCGGACGAGAACCCAGGCCACTAGGGTTCCAAACACGCCGTTGATCAGAGCGGCGATGATGGCTGTGGTGAAGGTGACATCGTAGGTGGAAAGGGCGATCGGATCAGTGGCGATCGCCCAGAAACGAGCCGGAGTGACCGAGGCAGCCCTGAGCAGCATGGCAGACACCGGAACCAGCAGCATAACCGTCAGATAGCCGATCGTAATGCGCCAGGCCCAGGAAAGCTGGCCGATCTGCTGGAAGATGTTGCGCTTGGGTGGAGAAGCTCCTAAATCAACAGAGGAAGTTGCCATGAGTTCGGAAATCTGAGGAACACGTAGGAAATTGAGAAAGCCTATGAGTGGTCATCTCTTTGGGTAGAGATGACCACCGAACGGAAACTAGCGCTTGATGGCAGCTTGAACGCGATCGAACACGCCGCCGTCTTCAAAGAACTTCTTCTGGTAGTCGCCCCAGCCGCCGTAATCTTTGATAGTGCTCAGAGTCTTCACAGGCTTGTACTTGTCTGCAAATTCCTTCTGCTTGGCGGTTGCATCGTCAACAGGACGGAAGCCCAGCTTGCCGAACTCGGTCTGTGCCTCTGGGCTGTAGAGAAACTTTACAAACGCTTCAGCCACTTCGCGGGCTTTGTGCTTCTCCACGTTCTTGTCTACCACGGCGATCGGGTTGTCGATCGAGATGTTGACATCGGGAACAATGTAGGTGGCTTTCTCGCCTTTCTGGTTGGCCAGAACGATTTCGTTCTCGTAGTTGATCAGGGCATCACCTTGACCTTGCTTCAGGAATACATCAGTCGCTTCCCGGGCATCTTTGGTGAGAATAGGCACGTTTTTGAAAGCTTTGGTCACGAATTCTTCAGCCTTTTTCTCATCCAGACCCGACTTGATCGCTGAATTCCAGAGGGCCAGGAAGTTCCATCGAGCAATCCCAGAGGTTTTGGGGTCGGCAGTAATCCAGGACACGCCATCTTTGGTTAGATCTGACCAATCTTTGATGTTTTTAGGGTTGCCTTCGCGGGTGATCAGCGCAGCGACAGTCTTGGAGACAATGCCATCGTTGGGATTCTCTTTCTCCCAGCCTTGGTCAATCAGTCCTGCCTTAACAATCTTGTCGGTGTCTCCCGCCAAAGCCAGGTGAACCACGTCT
>DATNQR010000276.1:0-11665 GCA_036703905.1 Thermosynechococcaceae cyanobacterium | reverse complement strand
ACGACATCTCAAAGATGTCGTGGATTTGGTTAGAGACAGACCTTTAAGTTTCTTCATGAGCGGGTTGCTTTGAGAGCAGATCGATCGCGTCTCCCAGGGCAGTTGTCAGGCTTTTGCGCGTTTGGGCATGGTTGGCTTGCTCAGACTGGAGAGACTGGAGCAAGCGATCGCGATCGACCAATGCTGCTACCAACTTTTCGCGTAGTTCTGACAAAGGTAGCTGCTCCACCTCGGCCCAAAATTCCGCTACCCAAAGTTCCTCCGTCGCTGCGTCTGCTTGCGCTGCGTCTGCTTGCGCTGCTCCTGTTTGTACTGTGGGCGAGAATCTGGACTGGAATTGTTGGATCTGCTGCTTCAGTTGGTCGATCGTCTGCTGAGCTAGACGAGATTCCGATCGGCGTTGCTGCGCTTCCGTTTCGTAAAGCTGTCGCCAGTTGGCAGCGCTGGCGTGGGCTTGTTCAGACTCCTGACTGGCGGTGGCGAGTTGTTGCTTCAATGCCTTAATCTCTGCCAACCACTGGGAAACATCGTAGGTCATCACCCCTCCTGCTCTAAAGATTCAAGAACCGACCCAACACGCCAGGAGTGGGCAGAATAATCAGCAGCAGCACCGCCAATGCCGCCAACCCCCACAGATCGCGGCGATTATCAAGCTCCGTCACGTCGTTCAGTGCCGGTTCGTCGTTAGCAGGCATAAGAAACAGCAGAATCGCCCACAACAGCAAATACGGTTGAGCCAGGGATAGCAGCAGCAGCAGCAAGCGGGAGATCTGGCTGATGGCCGCCCCCACACGCTGCCCAAACATCGCGTGGACGATGTGGCCACCGTCGAGTTGACCGACTGGCATCAGATTGTAAGCGGTTACAACTAAGCCCAGGCACCCCGCCACTGCCACCGGATGCAGGTTGATTGCAGTTTGAGGAGTCAACAAGCCCCCCAGCATCAGCTTACTCAGCAGGGACAGCAGCAGAGAAAAGCTGGGATCGAGGGCTTGAAAGTTAAATGGCTCCGGCTTGGGTGGTAGGGGCACGATGCTGGAGTGGGCTAGTCCCCACAACAGCAACGGCAGCGCTACCACAAATCCGCATAGGGGGCCAGCAATACCCACATCAAAGAGTGCCTTGCGGTTAGGGATCGGCGATCGAATCTGAATGAAGGCGCCAAACGTACCAAACGGAAAGAGCGGGAGCGGAATAAGGGGAATGAAATAGGGCAGCGTGGCTCGAATTTTGTAGCGACGCGCCATCAGATAGTGCCCCAGTTCGTGCAGGCCCAAAATCGTCATCAGCGATGTTGCGTAGGGAAGACCTGCTACTAAAGCCTCAGAAGTGATTTGAGTAGAGCGCGCTGTCAGTGCTACCCAGGCCAGAGCTGTGGTGAAAAAGGTGGCCACCAGCAGCCCGATCGCCAGCACTGGACGAGTCAGAGTCTCACGCTTGGGTTTGCCATGCTGGGTAGATTGGGGATTCGTGACCAAGGCAAAGAAAGGCTTGCCCCCCGCACCCTCCTGGAACACTACAAAGAAGCGATCGCCGAACTTGTCCTCTATGTTGTCCCGGACGGTCTGGTAGGCCACTTCTGGCTGGCTGCGGAGTTGCCCCCGGCAGATCACCGCTTGCGGTCGATACTCAATGTTTTGCAAGTAGTAAATTGACCAGGGGAAACAGCTTTGCAGTTGGGCCTCTTCGGTCGCGTTGATCGGGCGCACCGTAGCGGCTTCAGTAGCGGGGCCATCGGCGATCGTCTGAGCGGAATTCTGCTGTGCCGCTGCTTCAGAGTTAGGCGATGGAGAAATTCTGCCCCACTGGATCAGCACCCAATACAACAGCAAGCTGACGACAAAGGGAATAATCACCAGCTGAGACGGCATCGGCTTACTGTTGCCATTCACCAGGCCCCAGCCACTCCAGATCAACGCTGGAGTCATGGCCACCAGCCACAGCAGCCAGGTGGGAGTGCGCGTCACCCCAGACACTCGCTGCACGATGAAGTAGGTGATGGTTCCAAGCAAAAACAGTAGAAATAACGGGTGCATGCGCCTAATCTTGAGAGATCTGATTCGGATCTAATTTCGGATCTAGTTCATTGAATCTAAAGCGAAGGGCTACCAGTCTCGGTGCAATCCAGTCGGTACAATGGAGCGATATTCCGAACCATTTTCTCTTAAGATTCCCCTCGTCCTGATTTTTATCGCTATAGCCTCCTAGCTCGGGACAGAGTGCAGGGATGAGACCCCTGGTTGGGGGCAACGCCCCCACACCCCTTTAAGCCCAATGCCCTAAGTTGTTTGTCTACAGCTATATTCCCCACCAGGTTTTGTGTTGTCTAATCTTGAAACGTTTGAAACGTCTGCCCCTGATCCCCTCGTTGCCAAACAGCCCCGTCTCGTTTGTCAGGAACCTGCTCCGTCTAGCGCGATGCTCTTGGCGTTTCCGCCCAATCGAGCAACTCTAGGAGCAACCGCCTATCTCATTGTAGAGGAGGTGAATATCCTGGTGGACTGTCCTGCCTGGAATGAAACAAATCGAGCTTTTTTGACGGCCCAGGGGGGTGTCGATTGGCTGTTTTTGACCCATCGGGGCGGAATTGACAGCGCTAAAGAAATTCAGCAAGCGTTCAACTGTAAAGTTCTCATTCAAGAACAAGAAGCTTATCTGCTGCCGGGATTAGCGATCGCTACGTTTCAGCAGGAATTCACTCTTTCCACCCGCAGCCGCGCCTTCTGGACGTGTGGGCATTCTCCTGGCTCGTCCTGTCTGTACTACCAAGGGCTGGGGGGAGTTTTGTTTTCGGGACGACATCTGCTTCCCACTCCTGCGGGAACGATCGCCCCCATCAGAACCGCCAAAACTTTTCACTGGCCCCGCCAGCTTCAGAACGTGCAGCGTGTGATCGACCAGTTCAGCCCAGAAACCCTACGCCTGATTTGTCCAGGAGCAAATCTGGGCTTTCTGCGGGGTAGATTGGCGATCGACTCCGCCTATGAAGCCTTGTTGCAGCTTGACCAAGCGCAGAGCGATCAGACCATGTAGCGATCGAGCTAAGTAACGCCTCAAGCCTGTAGCACCTCAGATTCGCCGTCCCTATGCCCGGCCATTCGTGTTACTGTCGTTGCCGTTATTTCCAGCACCTTCAGAAGAAATCATGTCGCCAATCGTTTCTGACAGGGCTTTGGGATCCATAAAGATGATTTTGGAGTTGGGGCTTTCACCCAGCTTATAGTTGGCATCCACGTAGCGCTGGGCCAGCAGGTAGTTCATCACTGTTTGGGCGTTTGGCTGGGTCTGAAGGGCTTTGGAGATGCGCTGAATCGACTCAACAGTTCCTTCAGTTTCAGAAATCGCGGCTTTGCGTTTACTCTCTGCGGCCCGCTCCAGTTCCAAAGACTCCAGCATGGTTTTGGAGGGGGTAATTTCCTCTACTTCCACTCGCATCACCTTCACACCCCAGGTTTCAGTCGCTTCGTCCAACTGATGCAAGAGTGCCTGATTAATCTTACTGCGGGAGGAAACTGTCTCCCGTAGCTCCATGCGACCGATTTCCGATCGTAGCGTCGTGATAACTAGGTTTCTTAGGGCCTCTTCCAGGTTTTCCACGGTGTAATAAGCTTTACGGATGTCCAGAATCTTCCAGTACATCACCGCATCCACGGTTAAGGAAACGTTGTCCCGCGTGATCGTGGACTTCGGTTCAATGTCCAAAACTTGCTCACGGGTCGTTTCCACCAGCACCGACTCAATCACCGGAATTACATGGTGCAAGCCTGGCTTGAGGGTGCGCTGGTATTGCCCCAGGCGCTCCACCAGAGCCATATTGCCTTCGTTGATGATTTTGACGGAGCCGATCGCGTAGCCAACAATGCCTAGCGCGAAAATCAAGAAGGGTTCCATAGGACACTTTAGCGCTTAGATACTAGCCATTCTAGTTCTAAGTTCGGGTGAGAAGGGAAAAGATGAGGCAGAAGCGTGTTTCTCAGCGCTTCGAGACTTCAGTGCTTCAAAGCTCCAGTGCTTCAAGAACAGTGCTTCAAGAATTGAGCCATGCGATCGACTGCCGCTTGCAGTACGGCGGGCTGATGCACTAGGGCAAACCGAACATAGCCTTCGCCGAATTTGCCAAATCCTGCTCCAGGTGACACAGCAACCCCAGTGGCTTCGACTAAGTTCTGACAAAAGTCGATCGAGTTGCTCCAGGGTTGCGGTAGCTTGGCCCAAACATACATCGCCGTCTGAGGAACAGGAACGTTCCAACCGACCGCCTGGAGCGCCGTAACAAAGGTATCTCGACGCTGACGAAAAATTTCCACAGCGACTTTCACTTCTGCCTGGGAGCCAGTCAGGGCCGCGATCGCCCCGTTCAAAATACCGCGATACTGATTGAAGTCCACCACAGCCTTCACTTGGCGCAAGGCTGTGATCAAGTCCCGATTGCCGATGGCGTAGCCCACCCGAAAGCCCCCCATGTGGTAGGACTTGGACAGCGTGAAGAACTCGATCGTCACTGTTTTGTCCGGGTCAGCTTGCAGCACCGAGGGAACTGTGGCTTCAAACACAAAATCTGGATAAGGAAAATCGTGAACCAGCACTAGATTGTGCCGCTGGCAGAAGGTCACAGCTTCTCGAAAAAAAGACAGGGGCGCGATCGCCGTGGTGGGATTGTGAGGATAGCTCAAGATCATCATTCGCGCTTGGGCTAGCACAGAGGCAGGAATTTCGGCAAACACGGGCAGAAAATCTTGTGCCTCGCGCAGAGGCATCGGGTAAATCTGGCCGCTGGCTAGGTAAACGCCGCCTGCATGAGAGGGGTAGCCCGGATCGAGCAGCAAAGCAAAATCCCCTGGGTTCAGCACTGCCAGGGGCAAATGAGCCGTGCCTTCCTGAGAGCCAATCAGGGGTAGCACTTCGGTTTCTGGATCAACAGCCACGCCGAACCTGCGCGTGTACCAATCTGCCGCCGCCTGCCGAAAGGCTTGCGTGCCGTGGAACAGTAGATAGCTGTGGGTGCTGGGATCGTGCAGCGATCGACCAATTGCCGCCAGCACATGATCCGGAGGCGACAGATCAGAAGAACCCAAAGAGAGGTCAATAATTTCCCGTCCGTTGGCTCTGGCTTTAGCCTTTGCCTGATCCATGTCGGCAAACACGTTCGATCGCAACGGGTCTAATCGCTGAGCAAATTGCATAATGCTGAGGCAAACGCTAGAGCCTCAGTTTAGCGTTAAAGGAAGTTATGCCTACGAGTCGTCTGTCATACCTGCAAGACGTCTACAGGTGCGGCGCAACCAAGTTCTCTAGCTTTTGCTTGTTGATGGCCCCTTCGGTAGCCTCCAACAGTTCGCCCTTCTGGAGCAAACGGAACGCAGGCACTCCTTCGATTTTGTATCGGGCCACTGATTCGGGGTTCGGATCGACTTCCATTTTGACAATCTTGAGTCGATCGCCGTAGCTGGCTGCTAGACTCTCCACGATCGGTGCGGTCAACCGACACGGGCCACACCAGGCAGCCCAAAAGTAAACCAGCACGGGTTTCGCCGCCTGCAAAACTTCAGTTTCAAATTCGGCATCGCCGATGACGACTACGCTACTCATACCCGTTCTTGAACTCTACAAAGGGGCAACTCGGGTATTTTGACTTATTTTGATGCCTGTAGGCAAACGGGTTGCTGAAGGAGAAGGGCGATCGTCTCTAGGTTTATGGTTGGCTATCGGTGAAGTTCTGCGGCGGCAGATTGCCTAGAACATCCATCGATGACCTCCGTTCCGCCTGAACTGACACAGTGTCAGTTCAGGCGCTCATAAGGTGCAGTGGACAATTGTCCTGACGCTCGCCAACTCAGATGCGACACCAAAACCGGGGAATTAACCCCGGTTCAGTCTCAGCGATCGCCCTCCGCCCTACATCTGTCTCAGCCTTACACCCGTGGAGGGAGGGGTATCCGTAGAGTCAGAAGAACGGTACTTGCAGTTGATTGCGGTGGCTGCCAGGTCAGGAGCGATCGCCTAATTGCTTCAATCACAGTTGCTTCCTGCAAAGATGAGGCCTGCTCATCGAACACAACCTGCCTGACTCGTTCCTTGCTGACCCGTAACTCAAACACCAGATCACCCATGTATCCGGTTGGGAGCTGAAGGGCTTGCAGATGTTGAGTTAGAAGGACGATCGCGCTTGCATCGAGTCCCGTTGCGCCGACGATTTGCAGGCGATCGTTGTAGGAAGGCTGGGATTTCAGTGCATCAAGCTCAGACGCCCTGGCTACCGCTTGCCGAAGCTGCACCAATTCCTCATCTATATCAATTATATCAATGATGGTTTGCTCCAGAATCTCTTCAGGGGAGAAGCTCCGTGTATATTGCATCTCCTCAACCTCTGCCACGTCCGCCCACGCGGGGAATTGCACATTTGCGGCGCACCTTGCGAGTGCGGGAGCAGAGCTGCGCTCAACGCGGTTAGTTCCGCCAAAGATGCCTTCGTAGCGAATTCCATCTGGCATCTCAACTGGAACTTGAACAGAGACAGATTGCGTTGGATTGACGCGCACATCGTCACCCACCGCCACAAACGCCGTGTAGAGCGACAACAGTTGGTAGGTCAGCGCTACCTCGGTCACTGCGTCCACACCTGACTTTGTTTCTCCACTCACCATTTGGTTCATCAAACTTTTGATGCGGGCGCGGCCCCAGAGTTGCGCGATCGCCGGATTTCCAGCCTCAAAGCTGAGGGCAAAGGTTTGCTGATAGAGCAGACCACTCGCCGCCACTCCGGTTAGATGCAGCTTACCGGCCTGGCGATCGGGCTTGCGGCCAAACAGTACCAATGGTTGTTCAGCAAATAGATCGGGTAACACCGTGGGGTAGATTTCAGGCGGCTCACCCACACCTTCCCATTGCAGTTGCAGGTTTGCCAGCACGGGATTGTTGATTTGCTGGAAGAACTTCTCCACCACGGCATCGATAGGTTCATCGTGACGGATGATCCGAGAGATGCCCCGGCCCAGTTCCGCCACGCGGTTGAGCAAAAAGCGATTGACAGAACTCCCTGCCCCAAAGCTGTGCAGCCGATTTCCCGGCTTGAGATGGCGCTGCACTTCAGTCAAAATCTGATCCTCGTTGCCGATATAACCATCGGTCAGCAGGACAATACTCCGCAGCCGGCCGGGATCTGTGACGGGAAAGTTGAGAATTGCCTGAACGCCGCGCAGCATATTGGTTCCGCCGCCTGCATTCAACTGATCGATGTAGCGAATTGCCCGCGATCGGTTTTCCGGTGTGTTGGTCAGGGGTACTGGCGAAAGCTGCTGCGTGGTATCAGAAAAATCGATGATGCTGAACGTATCGGCAGGATGCAACCCTGCGATAAAGCGGCGCATCAATTCCTGACACTGCATCAATGGCGCACCTGCCTGAGAGCCAGAGGTGTCAATCAGGAACACGACATCTTTGGCAACCAGTTGATCCGATCGATACTGGAGCGCTGGGATCAGGTAGACCGCAAAATGGCCGCCCCGATCGTCGGTTTGCGTTAGCACGGTGGATTGAGTGCGATCGCCACTGACCTGATAGCGCAAGATCAAATCTTTGTTGGGAATCGTGTCGCCTCCTGCCAAATTGACTCGTGCCGTTTGTCCAGCACGGGCAACCTGAATCTGGTGCGACGGGGAAGCGAGATGCCGGATCTCAACCCCGGCATTAATTTCGATCGTTACGTTGATATCGTGACGAGAGCGAGTGCCAGGAGGCAAAATCGGCGCGTTCAGCTGGGAAGCATCGGGCACGAGGTCGGTATCCTGGTTGCGGGTCATGGGCGCAGCAGCTGAGCCACTGCCTGCCACATCCTCGATCGTCGTTCCTGGAATGTAGCGTGGGCCAACAACCATCGGGAACACAAACTCGTAGTTACCACCCTCAAATTTCAGGCTGTCGCTGTAGCGAATGATCACCTGAATCTGCTCGCCGGGCTGAATGTTAGCGAGCGATTGGGTGAAGATGTTATCCCGCTCTTGCTCCAGCAGTCCAGCCGTCCGGCCCTGTTGCTTAGCCTGCTCATAGATCTGCTGCGCCTCCTGACGCTGCTTGATGCTGCCCTGAATCGTGCGATCGCCGATCCGAATCAGCATTTCATCGACAGCAGCCTCATCCGGCAATGGAAAAACATAGATGGCTTCGAGAGGTGTGGTGAAAGGGTTCTCGAAGCTTTGAGTGACTTCAACCCGCGAAATATTTCCTACAACTTTGGCTTGCACTTCGGTGTGCTTGAGGGGAAAAGCGATTCGCTCCTGGTTGACGGAACCATACAAACCACTGGGCTGAGATTCAACGGGCTGAAATTCAAGAGTTTGAAGCATGAGGAGTAATCTCCGTTGGATGGGTTGGTGTCCCCAGCCTAAGCGCCTCTATTTACTAAATGTGCTCAGTTCTATGCTCACTCGCTGACTCACCTTTTGGCTCAGTTGGCCAACTCCTCTGCCTAAGCTCTTGCTGAATGTTGATCTCACCAGCCAGAATTGGGACAGCCTCACGCAACCGCTCACGCAACCGACTCACTCCACCGAGTATGGCGAATTCAGTCAAAGCATCAATCGCAGGACTGGCGATCGTCGATCAAGCACGGCAACGGCGGGGCTGGACGAAAACCAGCACGGCGCGGTGGTGGCAAGATTCCCACACCTCCAGAGCAACCCTGCGCCGCTTTTGGCAGGGCGATCGAATCCAGCAGGAGATCTTTATTGCCCTCTGTCAGACTGTTGGCATTGAACATTGGGAAAAAATTGCTGCTGCCGACGACTTCACTCCTCCCACAACCACTGCCCAACTTGATACTGCTCAACTTGATTGGGACGAAGCCCCGGATGTGGAATGCTTCTTCGGTCGATCGCAGGAATTGCAGCAGCTAGAGCAGTGGCTTGTGAGTGATCGCCGTCCCGTTGTGGCGATCGATGGCATGGCTGGCATTGGCAAAACAGCCCTGGCCCTGTCCTTGACGGAACGCCTGCAAGCGGAGTTTGAGGGTTTTGTTTGGCGATCGCTGCATCCAACAACTGACCTGCTGTCTCTTCTCAATAGTTTGCTCGGCTTGTTTGATCAGTCTGCCGCAGAGATGCGATCAGGCACGGCCGAACTGATCCGCCAGCTAAACCAGCGTCGCCGTCTCCTCGTCCTGGATGGGTTAGAAGCTGCCCAGGTACAGGAACCCAACCTTACCGCCGCATTTCTCAAGCAATTGAGCCGAGGGGTTCACCAAAGCCGCATTCTGATCACCAGTAACCTGGCGAACCCGATCGATGAAGCAACGATAAGCCGTTTGTCCCTGAAGGGTTTGCAACAAGCGGACGCATTGGAGCTATTGCGATCGCAGGGGTTCACTGGGAAAGAACCGGGGCTGGCTGCTCTAATTCGGCTCTATCACGGCAATCCTCTAGCTCTGAGGTTAGTGTCGCCCTTGATTCAATCTGTGTTTGGCGGCAGCGTCACCGATTTGCTGAACCAAAATACTTTGGTCGTGGGCGATCGACTGCACGCCCTACTCCAGCGACAGATCTGTTTGTTGTCTGTTTTGGAGCGAGAAATTCTCTACTGGCTGGCTATCTGGCAAGAGCCAATTTCCTTCTGCCGCTTGCAAACTCATCTCCTAATCCCAGTCAGCCCCACAGCACTGCTGGAGAGCATTACTCTCCTAGAGCGACGATCGCTGCTGGAAAAATGGGTTGGAGCAGAACAGCCCTCCTTCACCTTGCAGCCACTGGTGATGAAAGTGGTGACGGATGAATTGCTTGAACACGTAGGTAGAGAAATCGCTCAAGTGGCACTGAGTCACGACATCCAGCAGTTCGTGCTGCTGCGAACCCACCGATTGCTCCGACCTGGCACAGACGACATTGCGGGCGATCGCATCCTTAACCAACTGCGAGAAAGACTGTGGCAAATTCATGGTGCAGCCCTACCGCAAATCCTGGAGCAAATTCTGCTACTCCTGCAAAATCGCCCTCCCCTAGCGATCGGCTACATCGGCTGTAATCTAGCATCCCTTGCGATTCTCTAGGTTGCTGTTGACATTCTGGGTTTGGGGGTGCGAGAGGCGTTGCCCCTGCTGAGAACGAAGCCTTGAAACTCCCTCATCACCTTTTGATTGACAGCCGCCCCATAGATTAGGACGGAACTGCTACGGGAGAATCGGGTACAAGAGAATCGGGTTCCTGGGAGCTGGGATTCTCTATAGAAGGCTACGTCCACGCTCTTCCAAAGCAAACACGCCTGGCTATGCGCCCTTCGATCGCACCATCGCCCTGCCCAGCAGAATTCCCACCATCCCCACGATCGCGCTGCCTACGCCATAGCCCAGAGCCAGCCCCCATCCTTGATTCAGGAGGCTTGAAGTCTCTAAACTGTAGGTCGAGAATGTCGTAAATGCGCCGCAGAAGCCCGTCCCTAGAGCCAATCGCACCTCTGGTGGCCAATTCCTGAACCGTGCTTCCTCGGCAGTCACTACCCAGGCAAGGATGAAGCAGCCCAAAAAATTGACTAAAAAAGTTCCGTAGTAGCCCGTCGCTGGCCCCCAGATTGCTTTTGCTGTCTCGGTCACTGCGTACCTTCCCAGCGCGCCGGGAACTGCTCCCAGAGCGATCGCCAGCACTGTGCGAACAGAACTTGATTGAATCATTTCACTGAACCTTACCTCTGCTTTTATCTCTATAGCTGTAGCCAGATTTGTTGGGACAAAGGCTTAAGCTCCTTGCGGCCATACAGCTTCGTCATAGTCTAAGCAAGCTGTCTACAGCTATCACTGTCTCAGATTTAGCCGTTCACCAGCTTCAGGTGCAAGAGGTCGACCGTCTGAAAACCCATCAAGAACTGGTTTGGTTTCACCTGACCCAGCCCCATAAAAAACTCCGTGCTAGAATGCGTAGCTACGGCATTCGTTCAGTCTTGCGCCACTGCCCTTCAATTTGTCCTCCGTCCGCCTAAGACTGGCGCTTTCTCAGCGCAGGGCCGATGTAACCTTTGGAGTTCTATGTCTTTTGCCGATCTCGGTCTGTCCGACGAAATTCTTCGCGCCGTTACAGAGAAGGGCTACACCGAACCCACTCCGATCCAGAAACAGGCGATCCCGGCGGTGCTGGCGGGCGGCGACTTGTTAGCGGGAGCGCAGACTGGCACGGGCAAAACGGCGGGGTTCACGTTACCAATTTTGCATCGCCTCTCCCAGCGCAGCGTTAAGGGGCCAGCAGTGGGTCGTCCACCCATTCGATCGCTGATCCTAACTCCCACCCGTGAGCTGGCCGCCCAAGTCGAAGAAAGCGTACGCGAGTACGGCAAATATCTGAAGCTGACCTCGATGATGATGTTTGGCGGGGTGGGGATCAATCCCCAGATCCGGCAATTGCGGAGCCGCGTGGATATTCTGGTGGCGACACCGGGAAGGCTGCTGGATCATGTGCAGCAGGGCACGGTGGATCTATCACACATTGAGATCTTGGTGCTGGATGAAGCCGATCGAATGCTGGATATGGGCTTCATTCGAGACATCCGCCGCATCTTGACTCTCTTGCCCAAGCAGCGCCAAAACCTATTGTTTTCTGCCACGTTCTCCGATGAACTCAAGGCACTGGCGGCGGGGTTTCTCGATCGTCCCACTCTGATCGAAGCCGCACGTCGTCACCTAACGGCTGAC
>DATNQR010000275.1:0-2899 GCA_036703905.1 Thermosynechococcaceae cyanobacterium | reverse complement strand
CTTCGGCGCTGCTGGCTATTCGGGTGGCGATCGGGCCTCTGCCTGCCTTGTCCCTGATCATTGGACTGGTTCTCGCCTACTTCTACCCCATCACTCGCGAAGTCCACGCCGAAATTTTGCTAAAACTGCAAGAGCAGCGGTTGCATAGAAACAGCTAAATTTCCACGCGGAAGAATACGATCCCCAGCATCTCCAAGGTGCTGGAAATCTAACCGTCCTACACACAGCCCTGCCGGAGCGTTCAGAATAGAAGGTGAAGTTAGTCCCGTTGGATGTGCTCCGCAAAGATGCGCTCCACAAATCGAAAATTAGGGCATTGCTGAATTGAGGGATGAATTGATCGGAATCGCCTTCACCCTCGCCCGCAGGACAGGGAATCAGAACTCTGCCTCCCTTTTCCTCTGGGCGAAGGGCTGGGGAGGTGGGTCATTCTTTCAGCATTCAGCAACGCCAAGATTAGAACCTGAATTCACGATCGGGTGCGATCGATTCATCAGTCCTCCAGAGGTTGCAGCATGAAAAACCACGAAAGTAACGAGATCGCGCGCGAGCTGAAGAGCCATGTTGTCATTTTGAGTGGCTTGGTGGCGCTGGCGTGGGGCATCGAGATTCTTGATCAATTTGTATTCAGGGTCGGGTTACGCCAGAGCTTAGATGTGTTTGGAATTCTTCCGCGCAACCCGATCGGGCTACGGGGCATTTTGTTTGCGCCCTTTCTGCACGGCAATTTTGCTCACCTGATCGGCAACACTGTTCCGTTTCTGTTCTTGGGCTGGCTGATCATGCTGCGGGAAACCAGCGACTTTATCTGGGTTAGCTTGATCACTGGGGCAGTGAGCGGCGGGGGAACCTGGCTGTTCGGCTCCCCTGGCTTCCACATCGGCGCGAGTGGGGTAATCTTTGGCTACCTAGGTTATCTGCTGTCGCGAGGCTATTTTGAACGCAAAATCCGCACGATCGCCCTATCCCTGTTTGTTGGCGTGACCTACGGCAGCATGATTTGGGGTGTGCTGCCAGTCCGCCTCGGTATCTCCTGGGAAGGGCATCTGTTTGGCTTCATCGGTGGCATTGTGGCGGCTCGATTCTTGGTCAACCAGGACAAAGCCAACCAGAACAAAGTAGGGCGCAGTCTGTGAACGTGACCATTCTGGGCTGTGGCTATGTTGGGCAAGCAGTGGCGAAGCATTGGCAGCCCAAGTTCAGGGTGACGGCAACCACTACCACGCACGATCGTGTCCCCTTGCTGGAACCTTTGGTGCAGCGCGTTCAGGTTTTTCGGGGAGACGAAGCCGTGGGGATGCGATCGCTGCTGCATCAACAGCAGATTGTTCTCCTCAGCGTTGGTGCGCCCAATGCCAACGCCTACGAGGAAACTTATCTGGCTACCGCAAAAACCCTGGTGGCAGCGCTACCCGCAGCGCCGACGGTGCAGCAGGTGATCTACACAGGCAGCTACGCGGTGTATGGCGATCGTCAGGGAGCCTGGGTCGATGAAGAAACTCCTGTTGCCCCTGCCAACCGCAACGGCGAAATTTTGGCGGAAACTGAGCAAGTCTTGTTGAGCGCTGAGAGCGATCGCCTCAAGGTTTGCGTGTTTCGGTTGGGCGGCATCTATGGGCCGGGCCGGGAGTTGGTGAAGATCTTCGGCCGCGCGGCCGGCACAACTCGCCCCGGCACTGGAGAGGATGCGGCGAATTGGGTTCACCTGGAGGACATCGTGGGCGCGATCGACTTTGCTCGTACCCACCAGCTAACGGGCGTTTACAACCTAGTGGGGGATGTGCCGACTACCTCACGGGAGTTGCTCGATCGAGTTTGCACCCAAAACAATCTGTCCCCCGTCAATTGGGATGCTTCCCAATCCAGTCAGCGCCCCTACAACGCCAAAGTCTCTAACCAGAAGCTCAGAGCCGCAGGCTACTCATTTCTGCATCCTGAAATTCTGCTGACGAACGCTTGACGAGGTATAGCTGTAGCCAGACAGCTTGAGAACACAGACCGATCGTCCCCTCCAACTGCACCCTCGAAAATATGTTGGTCAGATTTCATTCCTCTGTTAAAGTGAGGCCTCCGAGTCAGTAGGGTGAAATCCTCTCAGATACGGACGGTAAAGGATCTGCTGCTTTAATTACTTGCTGCTTGTTTGCTTTGCAAAGGAGCGATCAAAGTAACGAAGTGCTCCCAAAGGATTTTCATCTTCTATACTGCTCTCGTGTCATTCACTTTCGATCGAGCAACCCATGTCTCAGGAAGCCAGCACTCTCTCAACCCTCGCCCACGTCAGCGGCAGCGCTCTGGCCCCTGCTGGGCCCGCTCCGAGTTCTGGCGGCGGGGCCAAGTCCATCAGTTTCTCAGCCGATGCCTACGCCGATCGGTTGATGGATGAGTTGTTTGAGGACGTAGAACGATCGCTGGAATTGGACAGCAGCTTGCCGGAGACCCAGGTTGTGGAAGAGCCTGCCTCCGAGTTGGTCTTCCAGCCTGTAGCGCCGCTTGTGGTGCAGCCTGCCCTGAATGAGCTGGAAGAAGAGCCAGAGGAAGAAGCTGAGCCTCCTGAACCAGAGATAGCACCACCTTTACCTCAGGAAGTTCGCCAGCCTAGTCGGGGGTACGATCGCCTGCTGCTGGGCTTTGGATGTGTAGCCGTTGCTGTAGCCCTTGTGGTGTGGCTGCTGCTCCGTGAGGTCAAGCAGCCCGCGATCGTTGCTTCGCCCCAGGCAACCGCCAGTCCGCTTAGTCCCGCAGACACCCAGTTTGCAGAATATGCCAAACAGGCCTTGCAGTCTCTTTCAGGACGATCGCAGCCCGATCGCAAAACTGCCTCAGTCCCCACTCCTGCTCCATCAACCCTGCCAGGAGTGACAGTTCCTAAAGCTCCTACTACCCAAGCAACTGGAGG
>DATNQR010000274.1:0-4179 GCA_036703905.1 Thermosynechococcaceae cyanobacterium | reverse complement strand
CTTCAGGTTCCAACACCAAAGCCCTGGCAATACACAAGCGCTGTTGTTGTCCGCCGGAGAGGGAGAGGGCGGGGGTATTCAGACGGTCTTTTACCTCGTCCCACAAACCAACATCTTGTAGGGTGGTTTCTACGATGCGATCGACTTGTTCGCGGTTTCTAACGCCGTGTTCGTGCAGTGGCAACGCTAGGTTCTTCCAGATTGACAGTGGGAAGGGATTGGGTTTTTGGAAGATCATGCCGACGCGACGACGTAGGGCGATAGCGAAGCGCTGCTGCGAAGCGCAGATCGCATCAATCTTAGGATCGAGTACATCCAGCGAATCCAGACGGATTCTCCCCGACACGCGGCATCGGGGAATCAAGTCTGTCAGGCGGTTGAGGCAGCTCAGAAAGCTTGTTTTGCCGCAGCCGGAAGGGCCAACCAGCGCCGTGATGCAACCCGCATGAATTGGCAGCGTCACGTCAGCGAAGACAGCTTTCTCTCCATAGTGCAGACTCAGCTGCTCAGTCTGAATTAAGGGCTGAGACTCAGGATGAGGCAACCCGGAATGTAGGGGCGAGGCATGAATTGTCTCAGCGGGTTCAGGTGTACTCATAGCGGTGTAATCCTCCGATGTAACCAATGCTCAGCCATCCATGCTGCCGTACCATTAATCAGCAGCAGCAATACTAGCAACACTAAAGCCGAGGCGTAAGCGTTGCTATCTCCTCCAGATACATTCATCGAGAGGTCAAAGATGTGGATGGAGAGGGCACGTCCAGAATCAAGCAGAGACTCTGGCATCCGATCCACATAGCCACTAGTGAAGATGAGTGCTGCTGTTTCGGCGATCGCTCTGGCCATCCCTAATACCAATCCCACCACAAGTCCTGGAACGGCTGATGGAAGTAGCAATTGCCAAAGCGTCGTAGTGCGCGAAAAGCCCAAAGCCGCTGCTGAGAGGCGATAATGATTCGGAACGGCGCGAAACCCCTCCTCTGTAGAACGAATCAGAATCGGCAGCACCATGCACGCTAGCGTCAGTCCACCAGACAAAATGGAGAAGCCTAGCCCTAGCCTGTTGCAGAAGAAGGCATTTCCAAAAAGTCCGAAGACAATCGACGGCACACCTGCCAGAACATCCAGACTGCGACGGACTAGACGCCCAAAAAAACTCTCGCCAGAGGTGAACTCCGCTAGCAGCACAGCCGTACCTACCCCGATGGGAACGGAAACCGCCATGCACACACCCAAAATCAGGAGAGTCGAGACGAGAATGGGGCCAATACCTCCTCTGCGTCCCGCGTTTTCAGGCGCAGCTGTGAGAAACTCCCACGAAAGTTGTCCCGCACCGTGCCAAATGATGTCGCTCAGTATCCAGAGAAACACAGCGGTTACTAAGGCAGCGACGCAATAGACGACAATCGTAGGCAGTAGGGAGTACGGATTGGAGAGATTCTGTTGTCTCCTGACTCCTGACTCCTGACTCCTGACTCCCGTTTCACTCATAAATTTGTCCCTTGCTGATTACCTCAGCGCCGACAACCAGTGCCACAATAAGTGCCATCAGCACCAAACCACTGACAAAGAGTGCTGAACGGTGGTCTCCCGTTGCATAAGCCATTTCCAGCGCAATATTGGCAGTTAGTGTCCGCATCGGGTCAAACAGGCTCTTGGGCGTCTGCACTACATTGCCGCAAACCATCAGCATAGCCATTGTTTCACCGATTGCTCGTCCCGTTTCTAGAATCACGCCCGTGAAGAGTCCCGATTTGGCAGCAGGAAAAACAACACCGCGAATCATTCCCCACCGGGAGAGTCCCAGCGCTGCTGCCCCCCGCAGATACTCTGGGGGAACCTTGGCAAGGCTAGCATCTGCCATGAGTGCGATCGTTGGCAGAATCATAATCGTGAGGATGACAATCCCAGCTAGCAGACTGGTTCCTGGCGGTTGGATGCGTCCAATCAGCGGCACCAACACAACCAAACCCCAGAAACCGTAGACAACTGATGGAATTCCCGCCAGCAACTCAATGAGTCGCCGATAGAGTCCGGCAATAGTGGGAGGAGCATAGTAATGGCAGAAGACGGCAGACAGAAGCCCCAAAGGTGTCGCTACCAGCACCGAACCAGCCATTGCTAATAGGGTGCCCCAGAGCATGGGAGTGAGGTTGTAGAGTTTCTCAGCTGGATTCCAGGAAGCGTCAGTGAAAAAGGGCAATACTCCGACGTGTTGCAGGACTGGCAGCGCCTCCAGTCCTAAAAACACCACAATCAAAATGACGATCGCACCCGCAACAACTGCACATCCCCGCAGCGTCCAGACTAAGATTTGGTCACTACCCTTCGGGAAGCCGCCTTCTGGGCGTCTACAAGAGTGAGACAAAGTTTTGCTCTTTGACAATGCTTTGTACCTTTTGCGATCGCGCGAAATCAAGAAATTCCTTGTCCAACCCTTGCGGCTGAGTTTTCGTTACCAAGTTGAGGGGACGGGAGATTGGGAAAGTCCCGTTTTGCACGTTCGCCGTCGTAGCTGCTACCCCATTAACGGGTAGTAGCGTGATGGGAACGCCATTGGCGGCGTCATGTTCCGCTGAGCCAATAGATACATATCCGATCGCGTTGGGATTACCAGCCACTGTCTTGATTCCCTGCTGGTTGTCACCAATCACGACTTGAGCCTTGATGTCGCTATTCTTGAGCTTGAAGTAGTGCGTGAACAGTTCCAGTGTAGAGCGTCCCTCTGCTTTGTTGACCACAGTGATGGGAGCATCCTTGCCTCCTACCTGCTTCCAGTTGCCAATCTTGCCCGTGTAGATATCGACAACTTGGCGATCGCTCAGCGACGGCACCGGATTGTCTTTGTGAATGATGAGCGTCACACCATCACGGGCGATGGAGAACGCTTGGAGGTCTTTTTCCTCGTCCTTGAGGGCGCGAGACACCATACCAATATTGGCAAGTCCTTTACGAGCATCCGTAACGCCGCGAGAGGAACCGCCGCTTTGCACATCTATCCGCACACCAGGATGCTCAGCTTCAAAGCGCTTCCCAATTTCGGCTGCCAGCGGTGCAACTGTACTGGAGCCAGTTAATACCACTTTGCCTTGTAACTTATCAGTTGATTGTGTTGATGTGGCTTGGGGCTTACCACAGGATTGCAACCAGAAGCAGGCAGCCAAACCTAGAGAAAGCGGTGCCAAAATTCGTAAGTTCTTCATTCGGTAATGAACTGAGGTTTTATTATCGGTTTCACTCAAAGGAGAGAAAGCAACAGCCAAGGTCAATCACCCTACCAGCCTTTGCCCGTTGGACTGCGGGCGTCAGACTGTAAAGCACCGCCTTACCATCTCGCGTTGCCTCGACAAACCCCTCTTGCCGCAAGACTTTAAGATGGTGCGATAGCAGGCTCTGCTCCAAACCTAAAACGACATTCAGTTCCCCAACATATTTTGGTCCTTCCATCAGGATTTCCAAAACGGCTAGACGAGTGGTGTCTGCCAGAACTTTCAGCTTGCGGACACAAAAAGACTGGGGTAACTCGCTTTTCTGGCTCATGGTGCATCGCCGGCATGAATTGAACCGCTATTCATATGAAATTATATTCATTTGTTTAAGTCCTGTTAGGTATAGTTTAGAAAAACGAAAAACCCTGTAGTTAACTCGACAGCTTGGGGATAACTACGAGGGTAATAGAATTAGCGGGGTACGTCCCCCGAAAACCCTTGGCGCTAACCGCGCGATCAGGCTGGCGTGCGATCGCATTTAGATTCGCGGCACTGTAGGTGTAGACTTGGGCACTCGCGGCAGGGCTAAATCCTTTCAATGCTAGGTCAGTGGTTATATCCTTGCCAGTTTTATTAACGAGCATTAGTGTCACGGCACTATCGCTGTTGCGCTGCGCTCCATAAATCGCCAATTCTTCCTGAACCGTGCTGCTTGAACGCACCCAGGTGTCGCCGTAGGTGCTGCCCTTGCCATCGTAGTTGCGGTATATCCTAAAGGCATAAGCCCCAGGTTCCGTGGCTTTAGGTGGTCCCCAGAGGGTGGCTAAATCGACCTGTTCGCGACCGAAGATACCCAGTACATCTGCCTGAGCCAGCGCACCGTTGATCGACTCTAGTCCACCCCAGTTGTATTCGGTGATAGCAATCTTCGTACCGGGGTAATTCTTGTTCACCCAGCTATGGAAGCGGG
>DATNQR010000273.1:0-4129 GCA_036703905.1 Thermosynechococcaceae cyanobacterium | reverse complement strand
CAGTGGCCCCTCTCGCCCTACAACGGCGAATTCCCCGCCAATTACGAAGGCTGGGCTGACAACCGAGCGCTCCCCGTGTTTAACCACGACAACCCAGAAGTACGCGAGTACATCATGGAAATCGCTGAGTACTGGATCAAGTTCGGCATTGATGGCTGGCGACTGGACGTGCCCTTCGAGGTTAAAACGCCAGGATTCTGGCAGGAGTTTCGCGATCGGGTCAAAGCCCTCAATCCCGATGCCTACATTGTGGGGGAAGTGTGGGAAGACTCGCGGGAATGGCTAGACGGCACCCAGTTTGATGGTGTGATGAACTACCTGTTTGCGGCTCCGACGATCGCCTTCGCTGCGGGCGATCGCGTAGCCATGGAACAAGTGCAGGATCGCTCCTACCAGCCCTATCCTCCCCTGTTTGCCAAAGAATATGCCCAGAAAATTCAAGACTTGTTGGAGTTATATCCCTGGGAAATCCAACTCACGCAGCTAAACCTGCTGGCCAGCCACGACACGGCGCGGCTGCTGAGCATTGCGGGGGACGATCGAGCCAGCGTAGAACTGGCCACCTTGCTGCTGCTCACCTTCCCTGGTGCGCCCAGCATTTACTATGGCGACGAGGTTGGGCTACCCGGTGCGCTCGATCCCGACTCCCGACGTGGCTTTCCTCTAGAAGCCGATTGGGATCACGAGATTTACGAATATCACCGTCAACTGATCAGTCTGCGGCACCAGTACCTCGCTCTGAGAACCGGAGACTATCGAGTTTTGTTTGCGGAAGGAACGTTGTATTTGTTTGTGCGATCGATCGGTTCCGAAGCCATCCTGGTCGTTCTCAACATCGGCACTTCTCCTGGCAAACTCAGCCTCGATCTGGAAACCTCCGGCTTAAGCCAGGAACCCCAAAAGCAACTCTTCGGACTCCAGCCTCTAACTTGGCACATCGACCCCGAAACCCATGTCCTGACCATGGAACTCCCTGCCCGGAGTGGTTATATTTTGAAGTGATAGCGTGGGAGTAGGCAAGGACTTCTACACCTCATCCCTGATTCCTCCTATGACCTCTGATAGTCAAACTCCCAGCGCAGGCGGTGGTCTGCCTGTTATTCAGTACTGGGCCGAGAAAACCCTGACTCCAGAGGGACTGCGGCTGTGGCAAACCCTCAACCACAAGAGCACCTGCCTCTCCTGCGCTTGGGGAACAGGAGGACAGAAAGGCGGCTTTTTTAATGAGGAGGGAGAATTTCTGCAACGCTGCGCCAAAAGTGTGGAAGCGATCGCTGCCGAACTCCAACCCGCCGCCCAGTTTCATGAGCAGTTCACCCTGACGGAACTTCAGCAACTCACTTCGCAGCAGGCAGATAAACTGGGGCGGCTGAATGTACCCTTGGTGCGGCGATCGGGAAGTTCCCACTATGAGCGCCTTGCGTGGGAAGAAGTGTTTGGAATTGTCGAGTCTGCCTTCCAGCGACCCGCTCAACGCCTCGCTTCCTACAGTTCCGGGCGCTCCTCTAACGAGGCGGCTTACCTGCTGCAACTACTGATGCGATCGCTGGGGTCAAACAACCTGGCGGATTGCTCCGATCTGTGCCATTCTGCTTCCACCGTGGGCCTGAACCAAATGTTTGGCACGGGCACGTCGATCGTCAGCCTGGAAAGCCTCAAACACGCGGACTGTGTGGTGCTGATCGGCTCCAATGCCCCAGCCAACCATCCCCGATTGATGAACGAATTGATCCAACTGCGCGATCGAGGTGGCAAAATCATCGTGGTCAATCCCCTGGTGGAAGTTGGTCTAGTCAAGTTCGCTTCGCCTGCCTACCCACTTAAATCCATGTTGGCGGGTGGCTCTGAAATTTCCTCCCTCTACTTGCAACCGATCCCTGGCAGCGACGTAGCCCTGTTTGTCGCTATCCAAAAATCTCTGATTGAGCAAGACTTGATCCGATGGGACTACCTGAAAGCCCATACCGAAGGCTGGGAGGGTGTGATTGAGGCGGCACGATCGACCGATTGGGACACGCTGATTGCCACCTGCGGCGTCTCTCGGTCTGAGATCGCCGCTGCTGCCAAGATCATCGGAACCTCCCCTGGCGTCGTGTTCGCTTGGGCTATGGGGGCAACCCAGCAGCGCAACGGCGTAGACAACATTCACAGCATTGCCAACACTGCCCTCCTAACTGGAAATGTAGGCAAGCTGGGAGCCGGAACTATGCCCATCCGCGGTCATTCCAACGTTCAAGGCTTCGGCTCAATGGGCGTAACGGTACGACTGAAAGAAGAAATTCGCCTGGCCCTGGAAAAACTGCTACAGAGGCCCCTTAGCCGCGTTCCAGGCTACGACACCCGTGCCCTGATTGAGGCCGCAGAAACAGGCACGATCGACACGCTCCTTTGCCTTGGCGGCAATCTCTACGCGGCCAACCCCGATTTATCGCAGGCAAAGCGAGCGCTGGGCAACGTTGAGACGATTATCTATCTGGCGACCAAGCCCAACCTGGGTCACTTCCACGGACTGGCAAAGCAAACTACGCTGATTCTGCCCGTGTTTGCCCGCTTCGAGAATCCCCACAAAACCACCACAGAATCCGGCAACAACTTCGTCCGACTCAACGAAGCAGGCGAAACCCACCTCAAACAAGCCGACTTGGTTTCAGAAATCGAGTTTCTCACCGAGTTAGCCTACCGACTGCAAAGCGACACACCCGTGAACTGGCGTAAACTTCAGGACACCCAATACATCCGCCAACTAATCGCCCAAACAATCCCTGGCTTTGAAAAAATGGCAACGATTGACACAACTCGTACTGAGTTCACCATTGCCGATCGTATTCTGACGGAACCTAAATTTCCCACCCCAACAGGTAAAGCAACGCTGTTTGTCACTCCTTTACCTCAACTGACCCTGCCCACACCCCAAGAGTTTGGAGTGGAGCAGGGACTTGTTCTCGCTCTAGGCACGGGTCGCAGCTACGCTCAACACAACACCGTAGTCTACCGTGAGGGCGATAAGTACCGAGGAATGCCTCACCGTCACTGCATTCTGATGAACGCCCACGATGCCCAAGGCGCCGGGTTGCAGGAACACGATCTCGTGACTGTACAGGGTAACGCAGGCAAACTTACGCAGGTCGAAATCATCTATGGAGAAATTCGCCAGGGCGCAGCGTTGATGTTCTATCCCGAAGTCAACGCCATCTTTAAGGCTGAGATTGATCCCCACTGTGGAACTCCCGCATACAAGCGAGTCCCTATCGTGGTTTATGTTAATTGACCTAGCTGAAGTTGGAAAGAAACGATCGTTTTTCTCTCCATCCTTTACGAAATACCACTACCTCAAATTCCAATCAGGCGGCGTGGCACAGTAGGGTCAGTCCAGCTTTCCAGCTTTGCCTGCGGCACTTTCACCATTTCGCTTCTCACTTTCAGGCTTTGCCTTCAGAAGCCAACGGCAGCACCAAACGGCTGACAATACGATCGTCCTCCAGCCGATACAGACTGAACTCGCCACCGATTTCCTTCATCAAAGACTGGCAGATTATGAGATGCAATCCCGGCGGCTGATCTAGCGTGGAGGGCACAAGCAGGTCAGCACGACCTGCTTCCAGGTCACTGAGCAGACGGGGATCAATTTTGCCGTTGTCAGTAATAGACACCTCTAGCCAGCGTGGGTCGATCGGGCGACACCAGAGGTCGATGCGTCCTCCTGTAACGGAGCGCTGGCAGGCAGACAGCAGCACTTCATACAGTACCAGCTCAATTTTGTTTACATCTCCAACGACGGTCAGGTTGGTTTCGTTGTGCACCTGCGACCAGAGTTGGCGCTGTTTTAGATGGGCATCTACCCGCTCCAGCCCCCGCTTCAACAGGCTGATGACGGGAATGCTCTGGGAGTAGACCCGCAGCCGCCATTGTTCTTCCTGGATCAGTTGTGCTAGGGGCACGATCGCTTCGTTGAGCTGACGGACGATCTGCTGTTGTCGGGTTCCGGCTAGGGCATCTTTCAGGTTGCCGAGGTCGTTGAGACGGCGTAGGTTGAGGGAAAGCGATCGATAAGTTTCTTCTAAGCGCCGGTGTTTGTACCAGTTCAGGCGCTCCAGGCTGTCTCGCTGGGTCGCTAGAGTATCGGTCAGGG
>DATNQR010000272.1:0-4966 GCA_036703905.1 Thermosynechococcaceae cyanobacterium | reverse complement strand
TCCCTGTAGTTGAGTTCACCTATCATGCTTGTTGAGTCCACTGATTACTCCTTGGGTGATGCCTGCCCGCTTGACCTGATCGACCAGCCTGTTCCCAGTGCTTGCGATTTCAACGTCAGTCAGGAACTGCGAACACCCCTCACCGCCATTCAAGTTGCCCTTGATCTTTTGGGGAGCGGCAAGCTGGGAAACTTGTCTGAAACCGGGCAGCGCATGGTGGAAATTGCCACCAGCAACGCTGATCGTCTGCTGCGGCTGGCCAGCGCCATTGATCAACAGTCCCTTAATTTGGGGGGATTGCTGTCTCACACAGAGCTAGAGCGGCTGCGCCTAGAGGCCGATCTGGAGTTGGCGATCGAGCGGCGGGAACTACGACTGCAATATCAGCCGATCGTTTGGCTGCACTCTGGGCAAGTCATCGGGCTAGAGGCGCTGCTGCGCTGGCAGCATCCCATTTTTGGTAACATTTCGCCTGCCACCTTTATTCCTTTGGCGGAAACGTCAGGCTTAATTCTGCAATTAGGAGACTGGGTGCTGCGATCAGCCTGCCAGCAGCTGCAAACTTGGCAGCATCGAGATCCTGATTCTTTCCAGTCCCTATCAATCAGCGTCAATTTGTCCAGTAAGCAGTTATCTTGTCCGGGTTTGGCACTCCAGGTGGGGCAAACTCTTCAAGAAGCAGGGCTGGCAGCCCGTCATCTGCGGCTAGAAATTACAGAGAGTGGCGTGATGGACGACGCAAAAATTGCGCGACAGAACCTGTCCCAACTCCACGACTTGGGTGTTCAACTTTACATTGATGACTTTGGCACGGGGTTTTCGTCCTTAAGTCGGCTGTGTGAATTGCCGTTGGATGTGCTGAAGATCGATCGCTCCTTTGTACAGCAGCTAGACTCGCAGAAGGGCAGGCTACTGGTTCGTGCGATCATAAACTTGGCACACAACCTCGGAATTGACGTGATTGCAGAAGGCGTTGAAACCGCAGAGCAAGTGACACAGCTACAGGCATTGGGGTGCAGTCGAGGTCAGGGGTTCTTCTTCGCTAAACCGATCGACAGCTTGGCGGTGGAGACCTTATTGGGGCAGACGTGGCAACGATAGGCACAGAGTAAAGGCACATATGGAGCGAAGAAGGATCTATTCGCTGAGTTTGGGGAACTTGAGCGATCGCAGAGGTGTAGAGGCAGCCTTGGACAAACGAGAGCGCTACTTGGCCGTGCTAATGGAGGTGCAGCAGGCGCTCCTGGATCTGCGGGACGATTGCCCAGGCTATGAAAAGATCTTGAGTCTGCTAGGGCAGACCGTTCGCGCCTCGCGGGTTCACCTGTGGGTGCTGCCATCCGGGTCGAGTTACTTGAACCTGCGATCGCACTGGCACGATGTCGCTCTGAAGCGGGGCGATGCCCAGCCGCTCACCTACCGTCCCAGTTCCCGGTGGATCGGTTTGCTGTCCCAGGGCATGGCGATCGAGGGTCAGGTGCAGGAACTGCCAGCCCCGGAGCGATCGCTGCTGGAAGCTCAGGGCGTGGAATCGCTGCTGGTGATGCCGCTACAGGTGCAGGGCAAATTTTGGGGAGTGCTGGGATTTGACCAGTGCCGCAAATCGTTAGCCTGGGCAACCGCAGAAAGGAGCTTGCTGACGGCTGCCACCACTGCGATCGCCCTGCACCAAGAGCGCCACCAAGCGGAGCTTGCCCTGCGCCAATTTCAGTCCCCAGCCGCGGAAGTTGCTCAGAATAGTCAGACTCTTACTCAGAGCAGCTCCTCCCCAGAGTTCGTGAGACCAGAAGCGGATTCCCTAACCAAGAGTGGTTTTCTGTCCACCATGAGTCACGAGCTTCGCACACCACTCAACGCCATCTTGGGCTTTACTCAACTCCTAAGCCAGGAAACCCGCCTCAGCGCTGAACAGCACTCCTACGTCAAAACCATTGATCGCAACGGCCAGCACCTTCTTCGTCTGATCAACAATGCCCTAGAAATGGCGAGATTGGAAGCAGGCAGCGTCGGTGTGGCCGACATTTCCTGCGATCTTCACCGCTTACTGAAGCAGGTCGAAGCAACTTTTCGGCCGCAGGCGAGCGCCAAGCACCTCAGTTTTAGTTTGGAGTGCGATCGGGACGTACCCCAGTTCATCGTCACTGACGAAGCCAAATTACATCAGGTTCTAACCCATCTGCTGGATAACGCCATCAAGTTCACCCAAACGGGTGGAGTCCGGGTGCGCGTTGGGCGAGTCGCTGGAGTGATCGCTCCATCTCATTGCCTCCGCTTTGAAGTGGAGGACTCTGGCTGCGGACTCAGCGCCGAGAATCTGATCCACTTGCGTCAGCCCTTTGCGCCAGATATGACAGGACTACGATCGCCCAAGGGCATGGGCTTAGGTTTGGTCATTACCCGTCGAATCGCTCACCTGATGGGAGGAGAGTTGACTGTTCACAGCAATCCCGGACAAGGCAGCACTTTTGCATTTGAAGTGAGCGTGGAAGTCGGTTGTGATGACCTCCACGCTCCTGAGGGAGAAGCGATTGCTCTGGACAAATCAGCCAAGCATCGTACCGTAAACTGTACCTATGAAAATTGGATTCCCCAAGAGCCAATCGCCGATCCCAGGCATCCCGACTTATCGGTGATGCCAGAGCAGTGGATAGCTCAACTGTGTGAAGCAGCGAGCGGATGTTACGATCAGCAGATTTTTGAACTGATTGAACAGATTCCTCTAGTTCATCGTTCTCTAGCCGCAGTGCTGTTTCATCTGGCCTATAACTTTCAGTTTGAAGAAATCTTGAATCTTGCCCAACGGTCTCCGCATGCCCGATTCCACTAACCCACGCAAAGGCAGCATTCTGGTCGTAGATGACGCGCCGGATAACCTACGTCTGCTTTCTGGAGTACTGGCGCGGCAGGGGTACGAAGTTCGGAGTGCAATTAGCGGTTCGATTGCCCTCATGGCAGTGGCAAGTTTTCGGCCGGACTTGATTTTGCTGGACGTAAATATGCCCCGCATGAACGGCTATGAAGTGTGTGAATGTCTCAAGGCGGACGAGCAAACCTGCGATATCCCCATCATTTTTTTGAGTGCGATGGGGGAAACGATCGACAAAGTGCGGGCTTTTGGAAGCGGTGGCGTGGACTACATCACCAAGCCCTTTCAGGTGGAAGAAGTAATCGCACGAATCGAGAGCCAACTGAAGCTCCGCAGAATGCAGGTCGAACTCGCTCAGTCTTTAGCCAGAGAGCAAGAGCTAAATCGGCTTAAGTCTGAATTCGTCGCGATGGTTTCCCACGATTTCCGCACCCCACTTTGCAGCATACAAGGCTTTACGGAACTGCTGCGCCACTACCGTCAATCCCTATCGATGGTCAAGCAAGAACAATATCTCGACAAAATTAATGCCTCAGTGGAGCATTTACTTTATCTGCTGGATGAAGTGTTACTTGTGGGCAGTTTTGATGGCGGCAGAATTGAATGTCGATCGGACTGCATTGATTTAAAGGTGTTCTGCAAGGAGCTAACTGAAACTTTTCAGTTGAGCCTGAACAAGCTCCACCAAATTTGCTTTACTGCTTCAGAAAATCTAGAGCAGCTACAGATCCAAACTGACCCCAATCTGCTTCAGCAAATCTTGATCAATCTGCTCTCAAATGCAGTTAAATACTCTCCTGAAGATACTCAAGTTCATCTTACGCTTCAGCACCAAGACACGCTGGCAGTTTTCCGCATTACCGATCGTGGTATTGGCATTCCTCCAGAAAATCAACCCTATTTATTTGATAGCTTCTACCGTTGTAGCAATGTAGGGCAGATCAAAGGCACAGGCTTGGGACTGGCGATCGTCAAGCGCTGCGTTGATGCCCTAGCGGGCGAAATTCAAGTTGAGAGTACTTTGGGAGAAGGCACTACTTTTACCGTCAAGCTGCCAGGTTTATTGAATCCTGTCTTGGGAGATACGCTAGTGGGGACTTAAGCAGAAATGTTGAAAGTTTTCAACAGGCGATCGAGTGCTTATCGCAGAGAACAGAATTCGTATGTCAAGCTAATGGAAGTCTCGATCACTGGTTTTGCATTCTGGACTTTAATTGGGAATACTATAAGCATCTAGAGAATGTCTGAGAAGTTCTACCGTCTGTAGCAATGTGAGCAATGTGTAAAAGATTCATCTTTTCAGGCGGATCTAGAAGGGACATAGCGCGCATTAGACGGGACAAACTAGATCTTTTCAGACTCTCTCTCAGAGGGAAGGGCAAACTTGCGAAGAGACTATCGATCGTGAAAGAGGCGGTGAATAAGCTCAAGCACTGGTTGCTAGCTCTGTTAGACAAACCGGCTGAGATGGAAGGAACAAGCTATTCAGTCTGGCGGCAGGGTTTCCTCCACAAACGGTTAAGTCTGGGATTAGGATTGGGACTTCTCTACTTTGCTGGATTGAGTAGCCTGTATCTCATCCAGATTGGATTAGGTAGGCGCGTAGCTGACATTGCCCTGTTCAGAAACCTCCTCGCCGCTTTGAGCATGACGACTTGGTTGGGCTGGCTGCAAACGCCTTTGGGCAAGCGCTATTCAGCGATCGCGTTCCTCGGACTCTCTTGGTCAGTCACGATCTTGACCAATGTGCCCTCGTTTCTGAACGGGAACGTTATCCCCGATCTCAAAGGCTGGACAATTACTTTCTTCGCTCAAGCCACAATCATCCCTTTCCGGTGGCGAACCCACTGGGTTTCTCACCTGGGAGCCTATGCTTTTTTCTTCATCGCCCACTGGCTAGTCAACTACAGATTCACGCCCGCAGGCTCATCCTCGATCGATCTGCTGTTTGACATGGTGTGGATTAGTGCTATGTCAACGCTTGTGGTGTATCTCTATGAGCGCTTGTCGAGGGCGGAGTTTCAAGCTCGGCAGAAATTACGGCAGGAGCAGCAGCGATCGGAGCGGCTATTGCTCAATATTCTGCCGCCCTCAATCGCA
>DATNQR010000271.1:0-4138 GCA_036703905.1 Thermosynechococcaceae cyanobacterium | reverse complement strand
AGAACTTGTGGCATAACTACTATTAGACTGAAAGTTTCTGCATAACACACCCGAATGGGTGATCAGTTAGACCAGAAGTTTCTGCATAACGCTCTAAAACGGGTAGATGGGCAGAATCTTTTTGCATAGTATGCCGACTTGGGTAGATAGGCGGAAAGTTTCTGGATATCTTCAGATCGGGGTTGTGCAATACCAGGACGTGTCATTAAAAGAATGAGGATGCCGGCAGTAGTTTGTTAGAGCGATCGTAAGTAGGACTGATCAAACGAGGTAGACCGATCGCGATCAAGTCGCAAGCTAGAATAAAACCACTCTGCGCCCTGCGGTGATTGCTATGACTACGCTGCTGCCTGCTGCCACCGAGGTCTTCTACCCTAGCTCCGACGGTGAACCTTTGGCCGAGACCTCTGCCCACATTGATGCCATCATCAGTACCGTTGTGGCGCTACGGCACTATCTCAGTAGTCAAGCGGCGATCGTTTCGACCAATCAACTTCTATCCAAAATAGCTGAAGTCAGACCTTTGCTCTAGCCCTCACCGTGAGGAGAGGGAACTGGAGAATTTCTGAGAACCCCTCACCGTGAGGAGAGGGTTATTAGTCGCCTCACTTTTCATAAGTCGCCCCCCATGACCCTAGCTCCCTGGCGATTGCCCCTGGCCCGTGCCCTCCACCACAACCGCGCCCTGCCCTACGCCCGCTATTTTCAACTGGCAACCGTGGAAGTCGATCAACCAGCCAACCGGACTGTCGTGTTTCGTGGTTTTCTCCCAGACACTAACCAGTTGAAGATCATTACCGATCGCCGTAGCCAGAAAGCGGAGCAGATCGCACGATCGCCCTGGGGAGAAGCCTGCTGGTATTTCCCAAAAACCCGAGAACAGTTCCGTCTGGTAGGCAGACTAACCCTGATTCAAGAAGCTGATCCCACTTGGGGAGAAGCGCGACAGGCAGCTTGGCAAGAACTTTCAGATGCGGCTCGAACCCAATTCTCCTGGCCTGAGCCAGGAGCACCTAGAATCGATACCTCTGGATTTGACACGCCGCTGCCCGATGCCACCCACCCCCTGGCTAATTTCTGTCTGCTGTTGCTGGAGCCAGAACAGGTGGATCATCTAGAGCTGAAGGGTAATCCCCAGAATCGATCGCGCTTCAGCCTTAAAGACGGAACCTGGACAATTTTGGCAGTGAACCCGTAGGGACTAAACGTGTTGACATTCTCAAAGCCTAGATTCCTGCACCGTCTAGAAATTCTTCGATGATGCGATCGCGCAAACGGCAACTACGAATGTGAACCTCAGACTCTGCCTCCAAACTTGCCGAACCTGCTGATGCCTGAGTCGATGCCTGAGTTGAGGGGCCCGCCACTGCTACCAGCGAATAGGACGCATTCAAAAGCTGACGTTCCTGAACTAGCTGAAGCTGCTGCTCCAATTGCTCAATGCGATCGACCAGCGCGCGAATCACTTGAGCTTCAGAGTCTGGCAGGCGACCGTGTTCCAGTGGGCCTACCCGTTCTCCGGCCCGGTGAATGATCCGCCCTGGAATTCCAACCACAGTGCAATCAGAAGGGACATCCCGCAGCACTACCGACCCTGCCCCAATCCGCACATTGCTGCCGACCTGGATATTGCCCAGCACTTTAGCTCCTGCACCCACCACCACGTTCTCGCCTAAAGTGGGGTGACGTTTGCCGCTTTCTTTGCCCGTCCCGCCCAGAGTTACGCCTTGATAGATCAGCGCGTAATCCCCAACGATCGCCGTTTCCCCAATCACCACGCCCATACCGTGGTCAATGAACACGCCCCGTCCAATCTGAGCACCGGGGTGAATTTCAATTCCCGTCAGGAAGCGGGCAATGTGGGAGCAGAACCGAGGCACAAACGGCACACCGATGCAGTAGAGCCAGTGGGCAAACCGGTGGGAGATTAACGCCTGAAGACCCGGATAGCAGAACAAAACCTCTAGCCAGTTGCGGGCCGCTGGATCGCGATCGAAGATAATCCGAAAGTCGGTGGAGAGAGTTTGTAACACGAGCGATCGTGCCTCTAAAGAGTAGGAATTTCACCAGTTCTCATCCTAGCGTGATTGCAGAGGGTACAACGCGGCTGGAGGCCTAGGTCATGCTTTCTTCACTCCTTGGCTTCAGGCTAAAGGACAGTTGGCAGAACCCAAGATTCAGCCCTCAAAACTCCCCTTGTCCAATTCTGCAAGCTGGCGTAGACTGAACTGCTTAAAGCTGGGTGCGATCGCCCAGTCCTCCAGCGCTATGAACCTCCGTCTGCTGATTCCCTTTTTTGATACCAGTGCCAGCGATTGGTCGCCGGAAGCTCGCTGGCTACGCTGGCTCACCTTTTTGTGGCTAGCGATCGGGCTACTGGTGGTGTTTTCGGCTTCCTACGCGATCGCCGATGCAGATCTATCGGATGGGCTGTACTATTTCAAGCTTCAGATCGTCTGGATTCTCATCGGCATGATGGGATTTAATCTACTGGTGCATTCTCCCTTGCGCTATGTGCTGGGGCTGGCGGATTGGCTACTGTTGATCATGCTGGTGTGTCTGTTGGTGACGCTGCTGCCTGGAGTTGGAACTTCGGTGAATGGTGCAACTCGCTGGCTGTTCGTTGGCCCCTTCCCGATTCAACCCTCAGAGCTTGCTAAGCCGTTTCTGGTGCTGCAAGGAGCACGGATTTTTGGGCAGTGGGGTCGGCTGCGCTGGGCAACTCGGGCTGCCTGGCTGGGGATCTTTTCCCTGCTGCTGCTGGTCATTTTGCTGCAACCCAACTTAAGTACCACAGTGCTGTGCGGACTAGTGCTGTGGCTGATGGCGCTGGCAGCAGGAATGCCCTATTTCTACCTGGGTGGCACGGCGATCGTAGGATTGCTGGCAGGTCTCCTCAGCATCAGCCTCAAAAGCTATCAACGCCGCCGCATCATGTCATTTTTGAATCCTTGGGCAGATGCAAGAGGCGACGGTTATCAACTGGTGCAAAGCCTTCTGGCTGTGGGTTCTGGTGGTTTCAGCGGCAGTGGATTCGGGATGTCGCAGCAAAAGCTGTTCTATTTGCCGATTCAGTACACGGACTTTATTTTCTCGGTGTTTGCGGAGGAGTTTGGTTTTGTGGGGGGTGTGTTGCTGCTGCTGCTGCTGGTCTACGCAACGCTAGCCCTGCGGGTGGCGCTGCGGACGCAGAATCCGGTGCATCGGCTGATAGCGATCGGCGTGATGGTGCTGATGGTGGGGCAAGCTTTGCTGAACATTGGCGTGGCGACGGGTGTGCTACCCACTACAGGCTTACCGTTTCCTTTGTTTAGCTATGGCGGCAGTTCGATGGTTGCCAGTTTGATGGCGGCAGCGCTGCTGATTCGGGTGGCACGGGAGGGCAGCGGAGCCAAGGTTGTGCCCTTGCACGATCGCGCTCCCACCTCGCCTCCTCGGCAGCTAGCTTAGGACAAGATTCAAGATTTAAGTGAAGGGGGAAGTTGAGTAAAGGTGTGAAGTTTTGAAAAAGCGGCTGGCCTTGTTTGGCAGTTTGATTCTCGCGGCGATTTTCTCGCCGATCGTGGCTTTGCTTCTGAGCGTGATCGGGCTATTTCTGTCCGTCTGGATTGTGGTTCCGGCTCCCAATTTCTCGCTGCTGCCCTTTGGCGTAGCCACCCCGGAATTGAGTCCCTGGCTGCTGGGGCTGAACGCGATCGCGGCGATCGTAGCCTTCAAGAGCCTCAAACTCGGCTGGCTCGGCTATGGGGCGCTAGCTAGCAGCGTCGTCGCCTTGACTCTCAGCAGTTTGCCCCTGATGCAGCTATCCAAAGCAGTGCAGAACGCAGAGGCAGCGATGGTGCAGGCTTTGGGCCAAGATTACGCCGCTAAGCTGCCTGACAATTCCCGTCCCCAACCCTTCGTGCTGTTGGATGCATTTCGCGGCCTTCCTACACCAGAGGTGCGCTATACCCCCGATATTCCGTTCGCCAGGCCGGATGGGGTCGAATTGAAGTTAGACGTGTATCGACCGCCACAGCCCGGACGCTATCCGGCGATCGTCATGATCTATGGTGGAGCTTGGAGAGAAGGCAATCCCAGACTAAACGCCGATTTCAATCGCTACATGGCTGCACGGGGCTACGTGGTGTGGGCGATT
>DATNQR010000270.1:0-3176 GCA_036703905.1 Thermosynechococcaceae cyanobacterium | reverse complement strand
TGTATGGACTCTTTGTTCGGGGCAATCATTGCGACCTCGATCGTGCTGATGGCGGTGTTTGTCCCGGTTGCCTTTTTCCCCGGCACTACTGGACAGCTTTACAAGCAATTTGCGCTGACGATCGTCTTTTCCGTCGCGGTTTCCACGTTTAGCGCGGTGACGTTTACGCCCATGCTGTCGGCATTAATGCTGCGGCCAGGACAGGCTCCCAACAACTGGTTCTTCAGAGGCGTTAACCGAGCGATCGAGGCGACCCGGCGCAGCTACGGCAACACGCTGGAGAAGATTTTACAGCGCAAAATGCTGGTGCTGGTGTTGTTTGGGGCGGGACTGGTGCTGACTTATGGAGCCTACCGAGTGGTTCCCTCGGCGTTCATTCCCGAAGAAGATCAGGGCTATTTCATTACCGTTGTCCAGGGGCCGGAGGGCGTATCGCTGGAGTACACAGAAAATGTGCTGAAACAGGCAGAGACGTTTCTGAAGCAGCAGCCAGAGATTGAGAGTGTGTTTGCGGTCGGGGGTTTCAGCTTCAGTGGCGCAACGCCGAACAATGGACTAATTTTTTCGCTGCTCAAGCCCTGGAAAGACCGCACCAAGCCGGAAGAGTCGGCGCAAGGCGTGATCGGCGGCGTGTTTCCCAAGCCGTTTGGGCTGTTTCCTAAGCTGCTGGGGATTAAAGAGGCGATCGTGATTCCGGTTGCGCCGCCGCCGATTCAAGGACTCGGTAGCTTTGGGGGCTTCGAGTTCCATCTGCAAGACCGTAGCGGGGTCGGCTTCAACACGATCGGCGAAGTGTTAGGTAAGTTCTTGGGCCGCGCGACCACCTATCCCTCACCAGAAAGCCCGCAGTTGGCTGGATTGCGCCCTAACTTCAACGCCAACACGCCGCAGATTTCGGTCGAGGTCGATCGCGTCAAAGCCAGTCAGCTTCAAGTGTCGCTAGAAGACATCTTTAACACGCTGCAAATCTTCTTGGGATCGGCGTATGTGAATGACTTTAACCAGTTCGATCGCGCCTATCGCGTCTACATCCAGGCAGACAAGCAGTTTCGCGCTAACCCAGAGGACATCAAGAAGCTGTATGTGCGGAGTCGGGCTGCTGCACCAGCCGGAACCACGACCGGCACTAATGCGGCGACCGCTGGGATCGGTCGGATGATCCCGATCGGTAATCTGGTGAAGATCACGCAGTCCGTTGGACCTTCAGTCATAACGCACTACAACCTGTTTCGCTCAGTGGAGATCACCGGATCGGCGGCCCAGGGCGGTAGCTCAGGACAAGCGATCAGTGCAATGCAGGCGGTTGCCAAAGAAACGTTGCCAAAAGGCTTTAGCTTTGAGTGGTCGGGGCTGTCGCTGGAAGAATCTCAGTCGGGTAGTGCTGCAATCTTCATCTTTGGCTTGGGGATTATCTTCGTCTTCCTAACGCTGGCGGCGCAGTACGAAAACGTGGTTGACCCGTTGATTATCATGCTAACCGTGCCGTTAGCCATCTTTGGTGCGCTAATCGCGATGCTGCTACGGGGCATTTCCAACGATGTCTACACGCAGATTGGCTTTGTGATGCTGGTGGGCATGGCGAGTAAGAACTCAATCCTGATTGTGGAGTTTGCCAATCAACTGCACGACGAGGGCGTGAGCTTGTCCAAAGCGGTGCTAGAGTCCAGCCGAGAGCGACTGCGCCCAATTTTGATGACCGCGATCGCCACAACCGCAGGTTCCGTTCCTCTGCTGCTGGCAACGGGGGCAGGGGCGGCCGCTCGCCAATCACTAGGAACGGCGATCGTCGGTGGGATGTGCGTCGCAACGGTTCTGAGCCTGTTTGTGATTCCGGTGCTGTACATTGTGTTCAAGTCTGCCGCCGCCCGATTTAGGCCATCGCGCCGCCCCGGTCAGCCGCCCGATGGCGGCGGCACTCCGCTGGATGGCTCTCACGCTGGCAACGGCTCCCTCACTCCTCAAAAGACGCTGGCGCACGATCGCTTTGCCGCCGATGGTTCAACAGCATCTCAGCCAAAGGGGTAATCGAGACAGCCAGGTTAGCGATCGCTGGCTACCTTGAACAGGTAAACTCAGCTAGCAGCTAGCTGCGATCGTGTAATCGAGGTAGCTAGGTGTCGAGTCTCAAGCAAACCGCCCAGCCTCCAGGATGGAGCAGCGGGAGTTTGAATTCAGTTTCATCATGCAATTCCTGTAAACACGACGGGGACTAGCGGTAGCGGAGACGGGGCAATCCAGCCAGGGGCAAAAAATTTACCGCACATCTTTCTATCGTTCTCGTAGGATCTGAGGTTATGCGATCGACCGACTACGAGTTCTTCTGGGAGACAAAGTTTAGCCCGATCGAAAGAGTTGCTAAGTCCTCGGCGTTGAGGGTGGAGGAGGATGAATTGCGAGTGCGGCTGACATCTTCCAACAGTCCCTCGATCGACCTTGAGGTTCGCTCTGAGGCTTGCTCCCGCTTGGGATCATCCCTCAGCGTTTGCAGTTGGCGGAACACCCTATTCAGGGGTTTGGGGCTGGCGATGACCAACACCTCGCTGCGCCCAACTGCATCTTGACTGAGCTTGAACCGATCGCCTTGCTTCCGGTCAGGAAATACACGCTTAGATTGGGGCCCAACCTGACTGATCTGATCCAAATTTCCCAAAGTGTAGAGGTTGGGAAACAGCACTTCTAGCTGACCGTTGGGATTGACCAACATCACCAGGAAATAGAGCGGAAAGGTGTTTTGGTTAGTAAGTTGGAGTTGGAATGGAGTGTTGAGCGGTAGGGAAGGGGACGACAGTTCCATGCTTTGAGTGGGCAAAGTTCCGGCTTGGGCGACGATCGCGTTGGGTTGCTCAACCGGAGCCACTGTGACCCCAACTTTGAGCGTGGAAGAGGTGGCGTTCAGGGTTTGCCGGACTAGCTGAGCGGCTACCAGGGATTGCAGCGTGGGGATGAGGCGCTGAAGGGCAGTTTGAAGCGGTTCTGCGGCGGAGACTTCGCCAGTAGTGGAGGAGTTGGGCAGCAGTTCAAGGTTGGGTTTGAACAGGACAATGCTGCCGATCGCTGGCGCATTCTGTTTCAGCAGGGCGGCGTAGGCTGGTGTAATCCGGCTGAGGATATAGTCTACGGGTTTGGATGGGTTGAGCGCTTGAACTTCCAAGCGGGCGAGGGATTGCAGTTGGGCT
>DATNQR010000269.1:0-2302 GCA_036703905.1 Thermosynechococcaceae cyanobacterium | reverse complement strand
AACGAACATCGAAGCAATCAATAAAAGCCCCTAAATTTTCAGTGGAACCTATAAACTACTTTGCACTGTTGAGGCGACACCAACGATCATAGGCAAGTTTTCCCACCGCTCTGAGACTTCTACCTGTTGTACTCAACTTTTACTGCCCCACTGATAACTTCAACACACCGCCTTTATTAACAGAATAAGCTGCATAACTATTGATTATACGGAAAGTTTCTGGGTATCCACCTAAATTAGGGAGATATACGGAAAGTTTCTGGGTATCTCCTCTCATCTTTGATTAGCAATCCTGTTCAGAAGGGTCGCGCCAGCAATCGTCCTAGAAGACTGGCAGGCTTTGATGAATTGGCGATCGAGTGGATCACGATCGACCCACTTGCAATTCCATAGCAAGGCTGACGTAGAGTATCGATCGCGCTAATCTACGAGCAGGTTGTTAAGATGCGCTTGTCCTGACCTCCCCACCCCATTGGGACTTTCCAGGAGAGCCACGTTAGAATAGAAGACTGAGATTTCAGGTAATTTGAATCTCTGGTAGCTTGATATTTCTGCCAAGCCTCGATCCTCCTCAACTCTTCCTCATATGTCTCTGCCCATTGTTGCAATTATCGGTCGGCCCAACGTGGGCAAATCCACCATCGTCAACCGGCTAGCCCAAGTGCAGGATGCGATCGTCTTCGATGAACCCGGAGTCACCCGCGATCGCACCTACAAGCCTGCTTTCTGGAGCGATCGAGAGTTTCTGGTCGTAGATACAGGCGGACTGGTGTTTGATGACGACACCGAATTTCTGCCCCTGATTCGGGAGCAGGCAATGGCCGCCCTGACCGAATCCAGCGCTGCTATTTTTGTGGTGGATGGGCAACAGGGAATGACGGCTGCGGATGAAGAAATCGCAACCTGGCTCCGGCAGCAATCCGTTCCGGTGCTGCTGGCGGTTAACAAATGCGAATCAGTGGATCAGGGTTTGGCTCAGGCATCAGAATTTTGGGCCCTAGGCTTGGGCGAACCGTTCGCGGTTTCGGGCATTCACGGCAACGGCACAGGTGACCTGCTGGATCAGGTGATGCAACACCTGCCGCCGGTCGATGAAATAGTGGAAACCGAAGAAACTAGAGTGGCGATCGTTGGGCGACCGAATGTAGGCAAATCCAGCCTGCTCAATGCCTTTGTGGGGGAAAACCGCTCCATCGTCAGTCCAATTTCGGGAACCACACGGGACGCGATCGATATGTTGGTGGAGCGCAATGGCAAAACCTACCGCCTGATCGACACTGCTGGAATTCGTAGAAAGAAGAACGTAGACTACGGCCCAGAGTTCTTTGGAGTCAACCGTGCGTTCAAGGCGATCGCGCGGGCCGATGTGGTGCTGCTGGTGATCGACGCGCTGGACGGCGTAACGGAGCAGGATCAGAAGCTTGCGGGTCGGATTGCCGATGAGGGCCGCGCCTGCGTCGTCGTAATCAACAAATGGGATGCAGTAGAAAAAGACTCCCACACGATTTATGAATACGAGCGGGACATCCGCGATCGGCTCCACTTCAACGACTGGTCAGAAGCCATCTTCATCAGCGCCCAGACGGGTCAGCGTGTGGAGAAAGTCTTGGAGCTTGTGGACACAGCCGCCGAGCAGCACAAGCGCCGCGTCACCACTTCTGTAATCAACGAAGTTCTGGAAGATGCACTGCGCTGGCACACGCCGCCCACCACGCGCCAGGGTCGCCAGGGCAAAATCTACTACGGCACTCAGGTCAGCTCGGCTCCACCGGCGATCGCCCTGTTCGTCAATGATCCTGCCCTGTTCAACGACAACTACCGCCGCTATGTTGAGCGCAAGTTCCGCGAGTCGCTAGGCTTCACGGGTACTCCGCTCCGTCTGCTGTGGCGCGGCAAGAAGATGCGCGATCTGGAAGGCAACACCGTTAACCGTGCCACCCGCGTTAAGTAATAGCGTGTTGCTCAGGTAATAGCACGTTGAAGGTGCAGTTGCTTAAATATGCAGCCCCTGTGGAATCCAGAAGACTACGCCAGGAACTCAGAGGCCCAGCTGAAGTGGGCCCAGGAGTTGCGATCGGGCCTGCACCTTGAGGGCAACGAATCTGTGCTAGATGTGGGCTGTGGCGATGGGAAGATCACGGCGGACTTTGCCGCAGCGTTAGCACAGGGAAAGGTCGTCGGCGTAGATAGTTCGCCTGAGATGATTGCCTATGCCCAGCGCACCTACCCAACCTCGCAATTTCCGAACCTGACTTTCACCTATGGAGATGCCCGATCGCTCACCTTTGAGCCAGAGTTTGAT
>DATNQR010000268.1:0-6117 GCA_036703905.1 Thermosynechococcaceae cyanobacterium | reverse complement strand
TTTGAGGTGCGGTCGGCTGTGATGGATGCAGCGAATTTGGATCTAGAGCCGGCAGGGCACGACGATCGACTTTGCCATTGGGAGTTAGGGGAAGGGCTTCCAGGGGCACAAAAGCAGAGGGAACCATATAGTCGGGCAGGGTTTGTCCCAGGTATCGACGTAATTCAGGAATTAGTTGGCGGGCAAACTGAGACTGGAGGGGGCTATTGGTGTAGTGATCCCAGGTTTGTTCTTGATCGATCGGCTGTTCGGCAATCGAGTGTTGAGCGAGCGGTTGATCGAACGCTACATCAACGCCGTGTCGAAGCAAAATCACGTCATAGTCCCCTGCACTGCTTTGAGTTGACCAGGTTATCTCTACGCTGTAGGGCAGTATTGTCTCTAAGTCCCACCAATCTTGGGGATCGATCGCTAATGCGGTCTCTGCCTGCAATACTTCTCGCATTCGTCCAACCGTTTTTGGGGCTGCTCCATTGAATAACCACGCTACAGTTTTGACGGCTGCGCTGACTCGACTGTTCGTAATGTTAGTGATGATTAATCTCTCTGGTTCAGTTTCATGCAGTTGGTTCTGAACATCGTTGACTGTAACAGGATGCAGTTTCCAGTTGTGGCACTTAGTTGAATTGGCTAAATCTACTGAGGGTTCACCACCACCTGCAACGCCTTCTATATGTAGCAGAACGTTGTAGCGAAACTGAGTCATTTCATTTTTGTAAGAACCGCGTGAGAGGTGAATCTGCGCCTGTCGAATGCGAGGAAACTTTCGGTGCAGAGCGTGAAAGAAAGCAGGTTCGATCGTCAGTTCTGGTTCCTCAAACCGCGATCGTTCTACCTGTTGTCGCAGTTGAGTTCGCTCCATTCCTGTCTCTGCTTGAGAGAATTTCATCCAGCTATGAAAAGCCGTTAGCAACGGCAAACTTCGCACATCCCCAACGAACAGAACGCCGCCTGGAGCAACTGTTTGTACCGCGCCTGCTATCACCCGCGTTAAATAATCCACGCTGGGGAAATACTGGACGATCGAATTCAGAATCACCACATCATAGGCTGCTACATCAATGCCCTCAAAGTCGGTTGCCATTCGATGCAGAAGTTTGACTTGCGGAAGATTAAGGTTCTCCAATTGCTGCTGAATTGACTCCAGCGAAGCCGTCGAGAAATCTGTGCCTAAGTACTCCTGGCAGTGGGGCGCAATTTGAAATAATAGCAATCCTGTGCCGCAGCCAATTTCTAGCACCCGTCGCGGTTTGAGGGCGAGGATTTGTTGGACACGATCGCCCACCCACTCTTGCATTTGCTCAACAGGAATGGGTTCTCCGGTGTAGCTACTGTTCCAGCCAGTGATGTTGAATTGAGAATTAGAAAGTGAAAATTGAGAATTAGGAATTGTGGATTGATAAGTCTGGTCGTAGAGAGTTTGCCAGTGTTGAATTTGTTGAGTTTGGAGTTGTGCTACGGCAGATTGCAGATGCGGACGATCGAGGCTGAAGTAGGCGAACAGGCGCGCGTCATTGGGTGTGCCTTCATTGATGACAACTGCATCCTGGATCGCCGGATGGCGTTGCAAGGTGGCTTCGATTTCGCCTAGCTCGACCCGGAAGCCCCGAATTTTGATCTGGTTATCGATTCGACCGAGAAACTCGATCGTGCCATCAGAACGGTAGCAAGTGCGATCTCCCGTTTTGTAGAGGCGAGAGGAGGCAGTGGGAGAAGGGGAGAAGGGGTTGGGAATGAAGCGATCGGCGGTTAAGTCCGGGCGGTTGAGATAGCCCCGCGCCAGACCAACACCCGCAATGTATAGCTCACCTGGAATGCCTACAGGAACCGGATTTAGGGCAGCATCAAGAATATAGACTTGAGTGTTGGCGATCGGGCGACCGATTATGAGGGGATGCTCGCCTGGATGCAGTTCCGTAATGGTTGTCCAAATAGTGGCTTCTGTCGGGCCGTAGGCGTTGAAAAATTGATGATTCACTGCCCAACGATCGACCACCTGACTGGAACAGGCTTCTCCACCTGTGATCAGCACCTGGAGCGCGGGTAAGTCCGCAGAGGGCAAAACAGCTAACACTGCTGGGGTTAGCAAAGCATGAGTGATCGCGTGATCTTGCAGAAATTGCACCAGCGCTATTCCTGGCAACTGGGCAGACTGCGGTGGAATGTAGAGCGTGCCACCGGAGCCAAACGCTAAAGCAACTTCAAAGATAGACGCATCAAAGTTAAGAGAACTGAATTGCAGAATCCGACTGTCTCGCGATAGCTGAAAGACTTGCTGTGCCTCGACAACATTGCACAAGCCGCGGTGGGATAGGAGAACTCCTTTAGGAGTACCTGTAGAACCGGAGGTGTAGATGACGTAGGCCAGATTGTCGGCTGTTATCTTCCGTTGTTGAACCTGCCGACCATCCTTAGTCGGCGTGGTGTTGTCAGAAAAATCTAGTTGATCCAGATAAACAATTTGTGCCTGCGATTCTGGAAGCGTCTCGACCAACCAGGATTGCGTCAGCAGAATTGAAACCTGCGTAGCCGTCAGCATGAAGTGGAGACGATCGCGGGGATACTTGGGGTCAAGGGGCACGTAGGCGGCTCCGGCTTTGAGAATCCCCAGAATGCCAACCACCATGTCGGAGGAGCGATCGACACACAATCCCACCAGATCATCCAGTTGGACTCCCATTTGCTGTAGAGCTTGAGCCAAGCGATCGGCTTTCTGATTGAGTTCTGCGTAGGTAAGTGATCCTTGTTCCGAGACAATGGCGATCGCCTCTGGAGCAGATTGCACCTGGATCTCAAAGATTTGATGGAAGCAGAGATCGAGCGTACCTTCCGTCTCCGTTTGATTCCATTCAACTAAACGTTGACGTTCTATTGGGGTGAGTAACGGTAACTCAGACAGGCGGGCATCTGGATTGGCAACAATACCTTCTAGCAAAGTTTGAAAATGTCCGACCAGACGGCTGATACGATCGCGATCAAATAAGTCTGTACTGTAGGAAATAAAACCGCTCAGGCCTTCCTGAGATTGCCAGAGGCTCCGCAGTCCGTGAGTTGGTTCCCACAGATGAACTTCCAGATCAAACCGAGTGCTGCCTGACTCTAAGGGAGCGGGTTCCAGCGTCAATCCCGGCAGTTCCAGTGACTGCATCGGCGCATTTTGCAGCGCGAAGGCAACCTGGAACAGAGGGTTCCGGCTCAAATCTCGCTCTGGGTCTAACTCCTCCACCAGTTTTTCAAACGGCAAATCTTGATACTTGTAGGCTTCTAGGGCAACCTCTCGAACCCGCTCCAGCAACTCCCGAAATGTGGGATTACCCGACAAGTCCGATCGCAGCACCAGACTGTTGACAAAGAAACCAATCAAACCTTCCAGTTCACTGCGATGACGGTTCGCAATGGGAGAGCCGATCGCTATATCCTCCTGGCCCGTATAGCGGTGGAGCAAAGTTTGGAAAGCTGCCAGCAAGGTCATGAACAGCGATCCGCCTGACTGCTGGCTTAAGGCTGCCAATGCTTGGGTGAGCGTCGGAGAGATTTGCAGTGGGTAGGTAGCACCTCGATAGGTTTGTAGAGCAGGACGGGGACGATCGCTGGGTAGTTGCAGCACCGACAGGTTTTGCAATTGCGATCGCCAGTAGGTCAGTTGCTTCTCTAAAACCTCTCCCTGCAACCAGTGGCGCTGCCAGCAAGCAAAGTCTGTGTACTGAATCGGCAGTGCAGGCAATTCAGGAGCGTGCCCGTCAACCAATGCAGTGTAGAAACACGCTAGTTCCCGAATGAGCACTCCCAGCGACCACCCATCCGCAACAATATGATGCAGCGTCAGCAGTAGGACTGACTCTGTGGGATCAAATTGCAGTAACGTCACTCGCAGCAGTGGATCAGTCGTCAGATTAAACGGACGCTGGGCCTCAGCAGTGGCTAACTGTTGACGAATGCGATCGCGTTCACGCAGCGGCTGTGTGGAAGAATCGTCAACCGCAACGGCTTGCAAATTCACAACCGATAGCTCAACGCTGGCATCGGGTGCGATCACTTGAACGGGTTGCCCATCAACGGTTGTAAACGTTGTGCGAAGGGCGCTGTGGCGACGAACAATTTCGTTAAACGATCGCTCCAACGCGGCCTGGTTTAATGACCCGGTTAAGCGAATCGCCGCAGGCACATTGTAGAAAGGATTATCGGGCGTGAGTTGGTACAGAAACCACAATCGCTGCTGGGCAAACGACAGGGGAAACACTGTTCCGGGAGCTGCGGGTTGAATCGCAGCCGTTGGTTGAACGGACTGTGGGCGTGAATGATGCAGAAACGTGAGCAACTCCGCTTTGCGATCGGCTAATTCTTGGCGCAATTCGGCGGTCAGTGTTCCTTCGGGCGCAGTGCAGCGCAAGCGGGCATGCTCCAGGGATGCGTCGCGATCGCCCTCAATAAATACCTGTACGTCCAGACGTTTCAGATCAGCCAAAAAATCAGCGATGTCCTTCACAGTTCCACCTCTTCACGTCGATGCACCGATGCTTTATCGCTGTTTCCTGCAAGGTCATTTGCTTCAGGCGATCTCGGAGTCGATCTCAAAACTGCAATTTTCTGTGCTAGTTCCGCGATCGTCGGAGTTTCAAACAGGGCGCGTAGCGGCAGTTCCACCTGAAATCGATCGCGGATACGTGAGACAAACTGAGTTGCCAGCAGCGAGTGTCCACCCAGTTCAAAGAAATTGTCATGAATTCCAATCTGTTTGCGTCCCAACAACTGAGTCCAGAGTTCTACCAGGGACTTTTCTAGAGATGTTGTGGGCAGCACCGGAGGAATCGCTTCTCTAACCGCAACCAGGTTGGGGGGTGGAAGCGCCTGCTGATCTATTTTTCCATTAGGTGTTAGCGGCAGGGCATCCAACACGACGATCGCAGCAGGCAGCATATAGGCAGGGAGCTTTGGTTTGAGGAACGATCGCAAATCTCGCTCAGTCAATGTCGCAGTGGGAACAGCCGCAGTGGGAACAGCCGCAGTGAGAACAACATAAGCAACCAACTGGCGATCTCCCTCAATTTCCCGCACAATCACCACCGCCGCCTCTACCAATGGGTGTTGAGTCAGAGTCGTCTCAATCTCGCCCAACTCCACCCGAAACCCGCGAATCTTAATTTGATAATCAGTTCGCCCTAAAAACTCAAGATTGCCATCAGGACGATAAAGAGCACGATCGCCAGTTTTGTATAGCTTCAATCGAGTTTCGAGTTTTGAGTCTGAGAATCTTTCCAACTCAGCACTAATGAATCGATCGGCGGTTAATTCTGAGCGGTTCAAATATCCTTCAGCCAGTCCATCTCCACCTAAATAAATTTCGCCACGAATACCAGGCGGAACCGGGTTTAAACGTGCATCCAATAGATACACCTGAGTATTGGCGATCGCCTTTCCAATAGGAATTGTGGTTGCATCCTCTGGGACTTCTTGCACCTCGTACCAGGTGGAAAATGTGGTGTTTTCGGTTGGGCCATACACATGAATCAAATGCTCAGGCTTACCCTGTTGCAGAACTGATCGCACTTGATCGGCGTTAGCCATTTCGCCTCCAAATAACAGATATTTGAGCGATCGAAAGGCATCAGGAATTTGACTAATGGTTTGATTAAATAATGCCGTTGTCAGGAACAGAGTGCTAATTTGCTGCTTCTGCAATTCGATCACGAAATCAGTGGGTGAAAGCGTTGTTTCCCGCTCAATTCCAATCAACTGAGCGCCATTGAGTAGCGCTCCCCAAATCTCGAAGGTTGCTGCATCGAACGCCAGACTTGCTACCTGGGCGATCGTGTCACCCGGTTCGATCTGCACATAGTTGGTATTGCACACCAGCCGATTCACAGCTCGGTGCGGCACTACTACTCCTTTAGGCGTTCCGGTTGAGCCAGACGTGTAGATCACGTAGGCCGGTTGATCAGCAGTACTGGGCATCAGTAGGTTTTCATCCGATTCCTCGGCGATCGCGCTCCATTCTTGCTCTAGATAGATCACCCTAATTTTGTCTGCCTGAAGCGAATCAGCCCAATCTACTTGAGTTAGCACCACCGTGATTCCGGCATCCTCTACTAGCAAGCGCAACCGCTCAGGCGGATAGCT
>DATNQR010000267.1:0-4923 GCA_036703905.1 Thermosynechococcaceae cyanobacterium | reverse complement strand
GATGCCAGTGGCAACACTTTTGCGCTCAACAGCCTCGACCCAGAAGGTATTGCGTTGACTCGCAACGGCACGGTGTTCGTTTCCTCGGAGGGTGAAGCCCGTCCTGACCTGGGAGCCACCCGCGTCACTGACCCGTTCGTGCGTGAGTTTTCCCTGACCACGGGACAGCAAGTGCGATCGCTGCCGGTGCCAACTAAGTTTCTGCCCACAGTGACCGACACCAACGGTAATGGAATTGTGGATGCGGCGGATCAGCAAGTCTCCGGGATTCGCAACAATCTGGCGTTCGAGAGCTTAACCCTCAGCCCGGATCAGCGCTTTCTGTTCACCGCCACGGAAAATGCCCTGCTCCAGGATGGCACTCTGGCCACCGTCAGCACGGGTAGCCCTTCTCGGATTCTGCAATACAACCTGGTCACGGGGCAGCCAGAGAAAGAATACCTCTATAACGTTGACCCTGTAGCCCAACCTCCCAACCCCACCACCGCCTTCGGCACCAATGGTTTGGTGGATCTGCTGGCGATCGACAACCGGGGCACATTCTTGGCGCTGGAGCGATCGTTCTCCACCGGGGTTCCTGGCACGGGCAACACAATCAAGCTCTACGAAGTCAGCCTGCAAGGGGCTACGGACATCAGCGCCATCCAGGGTCTCAGCAGCCTCAGCGCTACAGATTTCGCGGCCATTCAGCCTGTGCAGAAGCGGCTGGTACTGGATTTGAACGACCTGGAACTGCCCACCGGAACCGACAACATTGAGGGCATCACCTTTGGCCCCGCCCTGCCGGATGGGCGACGATCGATCGTCCTGGTCAGCGACAACAACTTCAGCCCCACCCAGTTCACCCAAATCCTGTCCCTGGACGCGGAAGTAATTCCCACAGCTGCGCCCACGGTGGAAACTCGTCCGCCCCTGCTGGACGATCCCAGCAAACCCTTTGCCCAACGCGGCGACTCCGACGATCCAGCGGTGTGGGTCAATCCCAACGATGCGAGTAAGAGCCTGGTGATCACTTCGGTCAAGAACGGCGGGCTGCGGGTCTATGACCTGGCGGGCAACCTGCTCCAGGAAATCAACCCCGGACTGACCGGGGGCGCGATTCGCTACAACAACGTGGATGTGCAGTACGGCTTCCAGTTAGGCTGCGATCGAGTCGATATTGTGGTGGCCAGCGATCGCAACAACGACAAACTGGCGATTTTCAAAATCAACCCCAACGTTTCATCCTGCGACCCTAACTATCTGCAAGACATCACCGATGGCTGCATCAGCACGATCTTCCAGGATTTGCCCTTCGAGTCGCCCTACTCCGCCTCCAGCCGCAGCGCCTACGGTCTAGCGCTCTACCGCAGTCCTGTCAGCGCTGAACACTACGTTTTCGTCACCCGCCGCGAGACGGGGGATGTGGCTCAGTTCAAGCTGGTCGATCGCGGCAACGGCACGATCGGCACCGAGCGAGTCCGAGAGTTCACCGTGCCCATTCCCACCGGAGCACCTGCCGACACCGACCCCCAACTCGAAGGTATGGTGGTGGATCAGGAAACCGGATTCCTTTACATCGGGCAAGAAAACGTCGGCATCTGGAAATACCAGGCAGAACCCGGCAGCAGCGACACAGGCATCCTGCTCGACAAGGTGAAGGAACTGGGCGGCCGCAACCTTACCGATGATGTGGAAGGACTGAGTATCTACTATGGCGCGAACGGCACGGGCTACCTGCTGGCCTCCAGCCAGGGCGACAACACCTTTGCGGTCTACAGTCGCGAAGGCAGCAACGACTACCTGGGTCGGTTTGCAGTCGGAGCAAATGGCGCGATCGACAGTGTGCAAGAGTCCGATGGCGCGGATGTGATCAACCTGACCCTGGGGCCCAACTTCCCCTTCGGCTTGTTCATCACCCAGGATGGCTCCAACGATCCGGCAGTGCTGGTGGAAGACGATGGCGAACTGGAAAACATCAGCACCAACTTCAAGTTCGTACCCTGGGAAAACATTGCCAACAGCTTCCCCAACCCGCTACAGATCGACACGACCAGCTACAATCCCCGCAATCCGGTGGCCCAACTGCCCAACGGCATCGCCAGTGGCGACACAACCCAAAATTCGACAGTGTTGTGGACACGCAGCTACTTCGCTGGCGAAGTCCGGTTCGAGTACTCCACCGATGCCAACTTCGGCACGATCGCGGGTAGCCGCCATACCACCGTCACTGACCCGCTCCAGCCTGTCAAAGTTGAAATCACGGGACTGGACTCGAACACTCAGTACTACTACCGCGCCACCGATGCGGCCGGAGCCAGCGCGATCGGGCAGTTCCAGACTGCGGCCGAAATCGGCACTCGCGCCGGACTGCGGTTCGGAGTCAGCGGCGACTGGCGGGGCGAAATTGCCCCTTATCCGGCGATCGCCAATGTGCCCAGCCGCAACCTGGCTTTCTTCATCGAACACGGCGACACGATCTACTCTGATTATCCGTCTCCCGCCCTGCGGAATCCCGACGGCAGCGAGAAAGCCCAAGCCATCACCCTGGCAGACTTCCAAACCAAGCACGCCGAAGTCTACGGTGCACGCTACGGCGAGAACTTCTGGGCTGACCTGCGGGCCTCGACCTCGGTGTATGCCACGATCGACGACCACGAAGTGGTGAACGACTTTGAAGGCGGCGAGAACCTGGGCACGGCCAGCGCTGCGGCCCAAGCCATCTACGGCGCAAGCACAGGATTCGTCAACGACTCGCCGCTTTACGAGAATGGGCTGCAAGCCTTCCAGGACTACAACCCAATTCGGGACGAGTTCTATGGAGACACAGGGGACGATCGCACTACGGGCGAACGCAAGCTCTACCGCTACAACAACTTCGGCAGCGATGCCGCCACCTTTGTGGTGGATGCCCGCTCCTTCCGCGACACCGAACTCCCTGGGGTGACTGATCTGGCCAATCCAGCTCAGGTGGGAGCGTTCCTGGTCAACTCCTTTGACCCCCGCCGCACTATGCTAGGTCGGCCCCAAGTCGAAGACCTGAAGCGCGACCTACTGGATGCCCAGAACCAAGGCACAACCTGGAAATTCGTCATGATTCCAGAGCCAATCCAGAATTTGGGCGTGTTGGCCGCCAGCGATCGCTATGAGGGTTACGCGGCCGAGCGCACCGAAATCCTCAAGTTCATCACCGACAACCAGATCCAGAACGTTGTCTTCATCGCCGCCGATATCCACGGCACATTGGTCAACAACCTGACCTACCAGGCTGGCCCCGGTCAAGCTCAGATTGCCACCAGCGCCTTCGAGATCACCACAGGTTCAGTTGCCTTCGATGCTCCTTTCGGCCCCACAGTAGCCGAACTCGCTGCGGGTCTGGGTCTGCTGTCTCCGGCTCAAAAGGCCTTCTACGACTCCTTACCCAATGTGGGCAAGGATGCCTTCATTGAACAACTGACCAACAATACCCTTGCGGCTCTGGGCTACGATCCTTTGGGTTTGGACAACAACCTGGCGATCGCCAACGGCAAGATCAACGCTACTCTGCTGCAAGGCGACTATGTAGCAACTCAGACCTACGGTTGGTCGGAGTTCGACATCAACCCCGACTCTCAAAAGCTGACCGTCACTACTTACGGCATCCCGTTCTACACCCGCGACCAAGTGGAGGCAAACCCCGCTGATATCCTCAGCCGCACTCCGCAAATCGTTAGCCAGTTTGAGGTTACGCCTCAGGCATTGCCGAACGGAATGCGGTTTGGGCAATCCTCGGTTCTGGAAGGGGCAAGCCTTCAGCCCAATATCTTGCTAGCCTCCAATAGTGTTTTGACCACTCCTAGCCTGCCCTAGCTCAAGCGGTAAAATCCCTATCTTTCGGGCAGGAACGCGATCGCGTTCCTGCCTTTTTTGTCTTCGGAAACTGCCTATTCAAAGGGCGCGATCGTGCCCTGTTGCTTGAGGACTAGATGTTATGGTGTGAAAAGCCGCCTAGGTTCAAAGTAATGACAACGCTACTACTAAAATCGAACGGTTCGTAACCTCATGTGCATACCGCGCTGCAACTGGTTGACTCCAGAGGAGAATGAAGTTTGGCAAGATTTGTAGAGGGATATATGTCCCTACCTCAAAGTGAAATTGCTGCATTCTGCGCTCGTTGGCAAATCGCAGAACTCTCCCTATTTGGTTCTGCCCTGAGAGACGACTTTCGACCCGATAGCGATATCGATTTGCTCGTTGCCTTTGCCCCCGAAGCCGACTGGAGTTTGCTCGATCGTGTGCGGATGCAACAAGAACTGGAGCAGGTGCTAGGACGAGACGTTGATTTGGTTAGCAAACGGGCGATCGAACAAAGCTCCAACTGGATTCGCCGCCAAGAAATTCTATCCAGCGCCCAACTCATTTATGCCAGCTAATCGAGACAGCGCAACATTGCTTGATATTGCTAAAGCAGCCCGCAAGATTCTGCAATTCAAACAAGGACTCGATAAATCAGCATTTTTAGCCGATGAAAAACTCAATCCGCGATCGTTTTTCAACTACTCATTATGGGCGAAGCAGTCAAGCGGCTTTCCCAAGACCTCCGAACCACTCACGCTAGTATTCCCTGGAGTTTGATTGCCGGGATGCGAGACAACTTGATCCATGAATGCGACGACATAGATTTGAACGAAGTCTGGAAGACCGTAGAAAGAGATATTCCAGATTTACTCGTCTCACTAGAACCTCTCCTTGCGAATGAGTAGTTGCAACAGTCCGCATCAGAGATAGCGGGGCGATCAGGCTTTTCTCTCTGGGCACACAGGTTTGAACGAATACAATGGGGAGAACGATTCTCCTACAGATGCACCATGCCAGATGAGTTGATTTGGATTGTGACGGATGACAAGCCGGAAGATTCTTCTGGCGGGAAGGGACTGCTCGATCGAGTTCCCGGACTCAAGCGGG
>DATNQR010000266.1:0-7623 GCA_036703905.1 Thermosynechococcaceae cyanobacterium | reverse complement strand
TGCTATCACCTGTCCTGCACCCGTGCCACCTATGAAATTGTTCGTTTTCCATACGCCTGAACTGACCCCAGCCAAAACCGAAGCGGACTGCGCGATCGCCATTGACGTGTTACGAGCCACCAGCACAATCGTCACTGCTCTGGCAGCCGGAGCCGAGGCAGTTCAGGCCTTCAGTGACCTGGACAAACTGATGCAGGTCAGCGAGGCGTGGCTACCTGAGAAACGTATTCGGGCAGGAGAGCGGGGCGGCTCTAAAGTGGTAGGGTTTGACTTCGGCAATTCGCCCCTGGACTGCACCCCCAATCGCGTCGGCGGTCGCCGTTTGTTCATCAGCACCACCAACGGAACCCGCGCTCTTCAGTGTATTCAAGCGGCTCCAACCGTGCTGGCCGCTGCCCTAATCAACCGCCAAGCTGTGGTGAATCATTTGCTGGAGCAGAAGCCAGAAACAGTGTGGGTTGTGGGGTCGGGCTGGGAAGGCAGTTTCTCCTTGGAAGATACGGTCTGCGCGGGGGCGATCGTCCATGGTTTGCAGGCGGGCTTAGGTTGCTCTCTGGAAGAGTTGACAGGTAACGATGAAGTGATTGGAGCCGTCAGCCTCTATCGCCAATGGCAAGATGACCTACTGGGTCTATTCCACCACGCTAGCCACGGTCAGAGACTTTTGAAACTCGCATGCCACGAGGATTTGAAGTATTGCTCTCAGACCGACACGCTCCCTACGTTGCCGATCCAACGAGAGCCGGGGGTTCTGGTGGCTGCCTAGTTGTAGCCATAGCCTCATAGCGTTAAGACGGGGTGCAGGGGGTGGAACCCCTGTCTGGGGTCAGTCCTCCTACACCCCGGCTCAACCCAATGTCCTAAGCTGTCTGCGGCAGCGATAACCAAATCTTTCCTTAAAGGTTCAAGAAAAAACCAGGGTTGAAGCCCTGGTTTTTTCTTGAATTGCGGTTCAATACGCGTCTTGAAGCTCGTAGAAGTCGGGGGAGATATAATCTTTCCGCAGGTGATACCAGACCCAATCCTCCGGCATCAGTAGGCGCTTTAGATTAGGATGCCCTTCGTAGACAATGCCCAGCATGTCATAGGTTTCTCGCTCCTGCCAGTCTGCGCCTTTCCAGATCCAGTAGACCGAGGGCAGCTGCGGGTTTTCGCGGGGCAGAAACACCTTGAGCCGCACTTCGTCCGGTCGATCGGCGTTATCGCTCAACTTGATCAGGTGGTAGAAACTTACCAGATCGCTACCGGGGCCAGAATCGTAGCCGCCCTGACACTGGAGGTAGTTAAACCCGTAAGCGTAGAGCGCAGTGGCGAAGGGGATCAACAGTTCACGATCGATCTTCAAAACCTCAACCCCAGACACATCCGGGCCCAAGGTTTCGTGCTCAAAGCCGTTTTGGGTCAGCCAGGTAGAAGTTTTGCCTCGTTCTGCTAGGGGAGCAGTTTCGGCAGGGGCGATCGCTGCTTCACTCGGTTTGGGTTCGGTCTCAGCCACGGTTTGCATCCTCCTGTTCTACCTGCTGCAAAGCTGGGGTAAGCGGTAAGCCCATTGCTTCCTGCAAAGCCTGAGGTGGCACTTCCCGCGTCCCAGTCCGTAGATACCTGCCTGTGAGAATCGGCTCTACTGAATTCATGGCGTGGGCGGTGCTGTAGTAGCGGTGAGTCTGACCTAGAGCATCCCGCTCCTGAAGAGACTCGTTAGAGATCTTCTTGCGAAGCTTGATGATGGCATCAATGATCGCCTCCGGCCGGGGAGGACAGCCGGGCAAATAGATATCCACCGGAATCAGCTTGTCTACACCCCGCACCGCACTGGGGGAGTCAGTGCTGAACATTCCACCTGTGATGGTGCAGGCTCCCATCGCAATCACGTACTTGGGATCGGGCATCTGCTCATACAGCCGCACCAGCGCTGGGGCCATCTTCATAGTGATGGTGCCGGCTGTGATGATCAAATCAGCTTGGCGGGGCGAAGAGCGAGGCACGAGGCCGAAGCGATCGAAGTCAAACCGGGAACCAATCAGCGCTGCAAACTCGATGAAACAGCAGGCGGTTCCATACAGCAGTGGCCAGAGGCTAGAGAGGCGGGCCCAGTTATAGAGATCATCCACACTGGTCAGCACAACGTTCTCTGATAGTTCCTGAGTCACCTTCGGATGAGCGATCGGATTAAGCAGCAACTCAGATTGCCCCACGATCGCCCCTCTCTTTTCTGTTGGACTTATGACCATTCCAAAGCTCCTTTGCGCCACGCATAAACCAGACCAATTACTAGAATTCCAACAAAAATCAGAGCTTCTATGAAAGCCAGCAGACCCAACTGGCTGAAAGCTACAGCCCACGGGTAAAGGAACACCGTTTCCACATCAAAGATCACAAAGATCAGCGCAAACATATAGTAGCGAATGTTGAACTGAATCCAGGCTCCTCCGATCGGCTCCATACCCGATTCGTAGGTGGTTCGCCGTTCCGGGCCGCGACGGCTGGGGCGCACCAGTTTAGAGGCGGTCAGCGCCAGCACCGGAACCAAGCTACAGAGCAGGACGAATCCCAACAGATATTCGTAACCACTGAGGACAAACACAGACATTACCCCTCAAACCTAAAGGTTGCCAGGCGAAGCAAGGGTATTACTACCTGTCCACATTATAGAGAGCCGCTTAACAGAAAGATAGAAGAGCGCGAAGTATGAAACCCATTTGATATCTTTACCTTCGCGGTGGTGTTCTAAACCCGTTGATACTCTGCTCAGGCGGCGTTGCTGGGTAGGCTGTTGTGAGTTAGAACCACAGGTCTAGAACATACATCAGTCAGCGATTGGTAGGCATGGTGGGCGGCTGATTGTTCAACCCCAGCGTCTTCCAATAATCGATCCCTTCAGGCTTTTCTCCCCCCACACCCCCTCGCCCGCCGTAATTCCTGCGTTTGGATAAAGTCAAACTTATTCTCAATGAGGCAATGTCATACTGACAGACAGAATTTTCGGGAAACCGTCAATCTGCTGTCGTCGAAGTAGGTAAGGGCTGGAAGTTTGAAGACTGAGTTCTGTTGTTGCCTCGTGACTGGTATGCACCTTTTTGCAACCTCATAACACAAGCGTAGATATGAAATCCTCTAAATCTCAACTGAATCGTCGATCGTTCCTTTCTCTAGGAATCCTGGCCGCGGCAGTGGGCTTGGCCTACGCCCCCATTCCCGGATTGCAGCAGTCGATCGTGATTGTGAGCGGCACAGAGCTTCAGGAACCTCTGCAAGCCTTGGAGTCTAAGTTCAAGCAAACCCACCCGAACATTAACCTGACGCTGAAGTTTCAGGGATCGCAGGACATGGTGAATCAATTCCTGGACGATCGGGCTGATCCCAAGCCCACCGTGCTGATCCCCGCCAACGGTCAGTTTCTGAGCGATCTGCAAACTCGGTGGAAAAATCAGAACCAGGGTGAGGCTTTCTACGAAGCGCCGCGATCGATCGCTAAAACTCAATTAGTGGGGATTGCCTGGAGCGATCGCGGCAAAGTTCTGTTTCCCGATGGCAAGTTTCGCTGGGAGCGAGTGGAACAGGCAATGCAGGCGGGGAACTGGGCCAAGATCGGCGGCTCCTCCAATTGGGGCAGCTTTGATTTTGTCACAACCGATCCAGATCGCTCCAACAGCGGTCAGCTTACCCTCAGTCTTTGGCTGCAATCTAAGCTGGGCGGCAACCTCAGCAGTGCCGGACTGAACGATCCCAATGCTCAGGCGTTGTTCAAATTGGTGAAAAAGTCGGTCTATGAGCCGCCCCGCTCCACGGATATTATGCTGCGAGAGTTCATCGCCAGGGGGCCCAACGATGCTGATGTGGGAGTGGCCTACGAGAGCAGTGCGCTGTTTCGCTGGCAGCAATCGGCTACCAATCAGGGCAAGCCCTACCAAATTTATTACTTGAATCCGACGATCGAGACGACTTCCACTGCCGCGATCGTGCGGCGCAACGTGGATCAGGGCACAGCCAACGCCGCCAAACAGTTCCTTGATTTCCTCAGTCAACCGGAACAGCAAGCGGTGTTTGTGCAGCACGGATTTCGACCGATCAACTCGGCGGTGGATCTGCAAGCTGTTCCCAATAGTCCTTGGAAGCAGAACATTCCGGGGGCTGAAGTGAAGCCGACAACCCAGGCAGTCCCTAATCCAGACGCGCCCATTCTGGATGAGATTCGACGGCAGTGGGGACGATCGTAAGCCAGCAAGCATTGTAAGCCAGCGACGATCGTGAGCCAGCACGGCTTGTTATTTGATGATTTCGTTACGAGAAGTTTTACTGCGCCGATCGAGGTTGGGGCTGAGTTCAGGGGGCAGCGATCGGGCTGCGCCCCACTGTTGCGAGAAGGTACGGAGCAGCGCTTCCTGCTCGGCTCGGAAGCCCTCCAGATTGTCGCCGCCGTTGATGATCACAAACCAAACGGTTCCTTGCTGCTGAGTTGGTAAGGCTCCAGCCAGGGCGCTCACGGCGTTGAGACTGCCGGACTTGACCACCGAGAGCGCAGGGATTTTGCGCTCGTTCAGGATGCCTTCGTCTTGGTTGACGATCGTGAAAACGTCACCGATCGTCATTTGGGCGGGTTTGAGCAAGCGCTCGATCGCCCGAAACATGGCGCAGACGGTGCGGGGAGAAATTCGATTTTCTTCGCCTAAGCCAGAGCCGTTGATCAGGTGAATTTCATCGGCGGGTGTGCCCACGGCCTGGACAACTTTTTGCTCCACCACCTTTGCGCCGCCGACTGCTTCCGCCATCATCTCCGCCATCAAATTGTTGCTATATTGATTCATTTTCTTCAGCAGTTCCGCCACGGGTAGGGAATGATGCCGCAGCAGTGGGGTCTGGGCGGGAGCAACGGTCGCCACCTTGACGCTGCCCTGAATTGTTACCTGGGGCCGCAGGGTTCCCCCTGGCAGCGTTTGGAATTGACTGGTTGCTTCTTCTGGCCACAGGGCCGCGTTCAGACCTTGCTTCAGCAGTTCCCCTGACTTCTGCAGGCTTTGTTCGTAGTTCATGTAGAACTTGTCCAAAACGATCAAGTTGCCCGTAACCTGACGGATGCCCAGTTGGTTGAGTGCGTTGCCCAGAACGATCGCCTCTTCCCACACAAACAACGGATCGCCGCTCCCCTGCACCACTAGATCGCCTTGCAGCACGCCGTTTGTCAGGGTTCCGGTTCTGCCGATCAGCGTCACGAATTGATGGTCGGCTCCAAAGGTTTGCAGCGCTGCTAGAGAAGTAGCAACTTTAGTGAGGGAAGCCGCAGGCAAAGGCACTGTGCCCTGATGGTTTGCCAACAGACTGGTTTCAGTCTGCATCCACACACCCTGTCGAGTTGGGGCAAAGCCTGCGGCCGCCAGTTTGCCAAGATACTGCTGAATCTGCCGCTGGGCCACCAGGTCAAGGCGATCGATCAACGCAATCAAAGGTTCACTGGGCTGAATTGCTGAAGATGTTGTTCCATCTGATTTTTGAACGGCAGCCGTAGGGGCAGGCGGCGCGGATTCTTGTACTGAATTGGAGCCGCAGCTAATCATCAGCGCGAGAAGCAGCCCGATCGAGATTTGCAGCACGAACCGATTAGCCATAGGGAGAAAGGGGAGAGGGTTACAGAGAGGCGGCAAGACTGATTTGGGAGCCGTTCTGGGTTTTGTAGACTTCAATACGGGACTGGAAAGCTTCCTTGAGGTGAGGAACGTGGGTGACAGCGAGGATGCAGGCGAAGTCAGACGCGATCGCGTTAATCGCCGCAATCAGGCGATCGCAGCCTTCCTGATCCTGCGTCCCAAACCCCTCGTCGATGATCAGCAGTTGCAGCGCCGTGCCCGATCGCTGGGCCAGCAGCCGAGACAGTGCCAGCCGAATTGCAAAGTTTACCCGAAACGCCTCGCCTCCTGAATACGTCTCATAGGGCCGCGTTCCGTGAGCGTCGGCAATCAAAATATCCAGGGTCTCAATCAATTTTGCGTTGTGCATTTTGAGTTTTGAATGTTTCCCCTCCCGCCGATTCGATCGTTGCGTTACAAACTGCACATGGAGCTGGTTGGCGCTGAGGCGGCCCAGAATGTGGTTGGTTTCGGCTTCCAGTTGGGGCAGCACGTTTTCAATCATCAAAGTTTGGATGCCATTCTTGCCAAAGGCCTGAGCAAGCTCCTGGTAGATGCGCAGGCGACGGTGGGCGGTGTGCAGTTGGGCGCTGAGATTGGTGTGCTGAGTGCCGAGGCTGACAAGCTGCTGCTGCTGCTGCTGCAAGCGACCCAGATGCGCTAGGTGAGCATCCAGCCGCGATCGACGCTGCTGCATCTGCTGGTCGATCGTCTGAGTTTCGCTTTGGCAATCGGGCAGTTGCTCTAGCTGTTGGAGCAAGGCTTGGACATGGGTGTGGGCAGTGTGCAGGTGGGACTGACGCTCCTGAAGGGCAGCGGATAGTTCTTCGAGCCGCTCCAGCGATCGTGGATAGTTCTGCTGGGCCCGGTAGAGTTCTTGGTAGCGCAGTTGCCAAGGCTGGGTCTGCCGCACGGCCGCTTGGAGTCGGTTGTGTTGCTCCAGGTCATAGCCGATCGCGTCGGTGTGCTGGGCGATCGCGTCCAAGTCAGCTTGCGTCTGCTGCTGGACATGAGCAAGCTCGGTTTGCAGATCTGCAAACCGAGCTTGCAGGTCGGGGCGGCGATTCTCAAGCTGCGCCTGCTTGCGTTGGGCCTGCTTAATCTCAGCTTGTTTAATTTCAGCCCAGCGCCAGCGATCGACCTGACCCCGCGCCAAAGCGTGATCCCGCTCGTCGTAGTGCAGTTGGTGCAGACTGCGATCGAGCAGTTGCAGTTCTTCCTGTAGCTCTTGGGCGAAGTTCCCAGCATCCAGAGCTTGCTCCACAACGTCCACTTCCGCGAGAACCTGGCGCAGCGAAGTTTGCAAAGTCACTGTGGCTTGCAGTTGCTCTTGCAGTTGCCCCCGCCGCTCCAGCACTGTGCTGTACTGCCCCAGTTCCTTGTCGATGTCGCGGTATTCCTGCCGTAGAACTTGAATTTCCCGTTCTGAAGCGGAAAGTTGCTCCCGGATCACCCAAATCTGACTAAGCGTTTCCTCGTGCTGCTGCTGGTGCTTAGCCAGAACGACTTGCCAGTGGTGTTCGTCTAGGGGGCGATCGCAGAGGGGGCAAGGGGGATAGGGAGTAGGCGGGTGGACAGGTGAAGGCGTGAAGGAGTAGCGGCTATTGCCGTTGGATTCAGCGACTTTGAGAACAGGTTCAGCGAAAACAGGTTCAGCGAGAACAGATTCAGCAGGGACAAGCTCGGCAGTAACCAATTCAAGCTGAGGGTTGGGGAGTTCTTGCTTGAGAAGCTGAATTTTCTGTTCGACTTCGGCCAGAGTGGTCTCGCATTCGCGCTGTTCAGCTTGCAAACGCTCCATAAAGGTGCGGCGTTCCATTCCTTTATCCAGAACGCTTTGCTGGTATGCCCGGCGTTGCTCTAGAGTTTCGATGCGATCGCTGATTTCTGCCACTGCCTGCTGGATTTTGGGCTGGCGCTCCTGCTGAGTTTGCAGGTAGTGGGCAGAGGTGCGGAGTTCGTCTAGGCGGGCGGTGAGACGGGCACTGGCACGATCGAGCTG
>DATNQR010000265.1:0-9681 GCA_036703905.1 Thermosynechococcaceae cyanobacterium | reverse complement strand
AAGACAGTAGAGGGAGACTCCGACCTTGATGAATTGTTCGTACAGGCAGGCAAAGTGCGAAGCTGGACAACACAATCTCAGTTGCCCAGTTGTGGGATCGATTAGAAGCAGACTAATAAGCTATTCCTCTACTTCAGGGTGCGATCGACCTGCAAGCGCGATCGCGATCGCGTCCACCACGCGAGACACGGGCGTAACCTCCATGTCGATTCCCGAAAAAGTCTGACCCTTGGGAATGATTGCCCGCTTGAAGCCCAGCTTGGCGGCTTCTTTCAGGCGCAGTTCCATCTGAGACACCGATCGCACCTGTCCGCCCAGTCCCACCTCACCAATGATCACCAAGTGGGGATCAACGACACGATCGCGGAAGCTGGCCACCACCGCCACCGCCACACCCAAATCGGCTGCGGGTTCGCCCACGCTCAAGCCCCCAGAAGAAGCCACGTAAGCATCCAGTTTAGAGAGAGGAATGCCGACCCGCTTCTCCAGCACCGCCAGAATTTGCAGCAGCCGATTATATTCAACCCCTGTCGTGGAGCGGCGCGGCGAACTGTAGCTCGTTGTGCTGACCAGAGCTTGCAGTTCCACAACGATCGGGCGAGTGCCTTCGCAGGCCACGATCGTTGCCGTTCCTGGCGAAAATTCATCCCGGTTGCCCAAAAACAGCGCCGACGGATTCAGCACCTCTTCCAAACCCTGAGACACCATCTCAAACACACCAATCTCGTGGGTTGCGCCAAAGCGGTTCTTTACCGATCGCAGCAGGCGGTGACTGGCAAATCGATCGCCCTCAAAGTACAGCACTGTATCCACCAGATGTTCCAGCACTTTCGGGCCCGCGATCGCCCCTTCCTTAGTGACATGACCGACGATGAACAGCGTAATGTTCTGCTGCTTGGCCAACCGCATCAGCACCGAAGTACACTCCCGCACCTGCGCCACCGATCCCGGAGCCGAACTCAACGCACTGAAGTACAGCGCTTGAATACTATCGATCACAGCGACTAGAGGCTTCAGGGATTCCAGTTCCGTCAGAATCGTGTCGAGGTCAGTTTCGGGCAGAAGATAGAGTTCGCTGTCGCTGGAGGAGTCAAGATTCTGCTCTAGATTCTGTTCTAGTGCGCCTGCCCCCACACCCAAGCGTTGGGCCCGGAGCTTGACTTGCTGCCCCGATTCCTCAGCGCAGACGTAGAGCGTGCGGTGGCGCTGGGCCAGGCTGTTGGCCACTTGCAGCAGCAGCGTGGATTTTCCGATGCCAGGGTCGCCGCCGATCAGCACCAGGGAACCAGGGACAATGCCACCCCCCAGCACCCGATCGAGTTCTGTATAGCCCGACGACAGCCGAGCCAAGGGATGGTCGGTGATCTGAGACAGGGTGAGGGACGATCGGGCTTGGGGCGGCCCACTGGAAACACGACGGCCACTGCGAGGAGACACAGCGCGGGCATTCATTACAGCAGCAGGAGGCACAACCTGTTCTTCCAGGGAGTTCCAGGAGGCGCAGGCGGGACACTTGCCAAAGTGCTGAGGAGACTCTGCACCGCATTGGTTACAGACGAAAAGCGATCGAATTTTTGCCATGCTATTGATGGAGTTGCCAAAGGTCTGAAAACGAAAAGATGAGCGATCGAGATAAATCTTAAGAAAGGTTGAAGCGTAGCTGTGATCAGAACTTGAGCGATCCCAATCTGAGGCTGTGGGGTACTATCTTTAATGATAAGGTACAGAAATTAATGATTAGAAACTTTGCTTCAGGAGAGCGGGAAATTGGAAAGCCATAAAGAGAAGATTTTGGTTGTGGATGATGAAGCCAGCATCCGGCGAATTCTGGAAACCCGTCTCTCCATGATTGGCTACGATGTTGTCACCGCTGCCGATGGAGAAGAAGCCCTCGACACCTTCCGCAACGCCGCTCCCGATCTGGTCGTGCTGGATGTGATGATGCCCAAACTGGACGGCTACGGCGTGTGCCAGGAACTCCGCAAAGAATCCGATGTGCCCATCATCATGCTGACTGCCTTGGGAGACGTGGCCGATCGCATCACCGGCCTGGAACTGGGCGCAGACGACTACGTGGTTAAACCCTTCTCGCCTAAAGAACTAGAGGCTCGTATTCGATCGGTGCTGCGTCGAGTGGAAAAGACCGGAAGCTCTGGTATTCCCAGTTCCGGCGTGATCCACATCAACACCATCCGCATTGACACCAACAAACGTCAGGTCTACAAAGGCGACGAGCGGATTCGGCTGACGGGCATGGAGTTTAGCCTGCTGGAACTGCTGGTGAGCCGTTCTGGCGAAGCGTTTTCTCGATCGGAAATCCTGCAAGAAGTGTGGGGCTACACCCCAGAACGCCATGTGGATACCCGCGTGGTGGATGTCCATATTTCTCGTCTGCGGGCCAAGCTGGAGGATGACCCCAGTAATCCTGAACTAATTTTGACTGCACGGGGCACAGGCTACCTGTTCCAGCGCATTCTAGAACCGGGTGAAGTTGAGTAGAGCAGCTTTTTTGTCAATCTCCAAGTGGAGGAATGCGAGACCGGCTGGGGCTTGTATGCTGAGAAGGTAGTTGCTGGAAAAGTAGTCGTAACTACCATTTACTGAAGCGCTCATGCAGATTTACCTCGACCACAGCGCCACCACGCCCACCCGCCCGGAAGCGATCGCCGCTATGCAGTCCGCTCTGACGAAGCAGTGGGGCAATCCCTCCAGCCTCCACGCTTGGGGACAACAGTCCGCGATCGCAGTGGAGCGGGCCAGGGTGCAGGTGTCCCGACTGCTGAACGCGCCGCCAGAATCGATCGTGTTCACTTCCGGCGGCACGGAAGCCAACAATCTGGCTATTCTGGGTGTGGCGCAGCAGTTCCCAACGCCGCAGCATTTAATTATTTCTAGCGTCGAGCATTCGGCGATCGCGGAACCCGCAAATTGGCTAGAGCAGTTGGGCTGGCAGGTGACTTGCCTCCCGGTGGATGCCCTCGGTCGCATCAATCCTCTAGAGCTACAGGCCGCTTTGCGTTCCAACACGGTGTTGGTGTCGATCATCTACGGTCAGAGCGAGGTGGGGACACTGCAACCGATCGCCAAACTGGGGGCGATCGCCCACTCCCACGGCGCAATTTTCCACACCGACGCTGTGCAAGTTGCGGGGCGGTTGCCGTTAGATATGCAGCACCTCCCAATCGATCTCCTCTCCCTGTCCAGCCACAAGTTTTACGGGCCCCAGGGGGCCGGAGCGCTCTACGTGCGTCCCGGTGTGGCAATCGAGCCTTTGCTGCGAGGCGGAGGACAGGAGTCCCGGTTGCGCTCTGGCACTCAAGCTGTCCCAGTCATCGCCGGTATGGGCATCGCGGCCGAACTGGCGGCCCAGGAGATGGCCGCCGAAACGCTCCGCTTGATCTCCCTGCGCGATCGCCTGTTCGATTTGCTCTCCGATGTGCCCGGACTTACGCCTACGGGCGATCGGCTACACCGTCTGCCCCACCACGTCAGCTTTTGCCTGGATGCCCCTGCCGACCTGACAGGGAAAGTCTTGGTGCGCCAAATGAATCTAGCTGGCATTGGCATCAGCGCCGGATCAGCCTGCCACACGGGCAAAGTTGCGCCCAGTCCGGTGCTGCTGGCCATGGGCTATGACGATCGCACTGCCAAATCTGGCATTCGCCTCACCCTGGGGCGGGATACCATCGCCGCCGACATCGACTGGACGGCAATGGTGCTGAAGCAAGTGCTGGAGCGATCGACTCCTAAGCTGCCCCTCCGGGCAATGCAGTTCTAGGGATACTGGAACTATCCCTGAGCGACCATCCTACTGCCCAATTCCTAGCCGTCCGGCCAGGCTGGGAGTCAAGGGCAGCAGAATTGCCACCATCAAGAACAGGGCCAGTAGAGCCAAGGCCGCACGGGCATCGTTCGGCTCGGTGAGTTCGTTCTGGCTGGGGCGTTCCAACTCTCGTTGCAGAAACACCACAATGATGGTCCAGTAAAGCGCCAGAGGATTGACTAAAGCCGCTAGACCCAAGATCACTAGGGCGGCGATCGTTGTGCGTCCTGCCAGCTTGCGCCCGTAGACTGCCTGAACAATCCGCCCCCCATCTAACTGACCGGCTGGCAACAGGTTTAGCGCTGTGATCACTAATCCCAGCCAGCCCAGTACTACAAGGGGATGGACATCAACGATCGGCTGTTGGAGCGATTCCCGCAGCACCACCCGCGTTAGAGTGCCTACCAGAATCGATCCCTGAAAAAACTCGGTGGGAATCTGAAACAAGCTGCCCTGATGCGACAGCAGCAACCCCAGCACCAGCATTCCCAACGACAGCAAACCCCCCGCCGCGGGGCCCGCAAACGCTATATCAAACAGAACCGTGCGATTCCGTAGGGTGGATTCGAAGCGAGTGATGGCTCCAAAGGCTCCAATTTGCAGCGTCGGCAGAAAGAACGGTATGCTCAGTCGCACTCCATGCTGGCGGGCCAGTAACCAATGCCCCAGCTCATGGGTAGCCAAAATGGTGAGGATGCCTAGACCGATCGGCAGAGTTTCGACCCAGCGCGTCGGAGTCATGAACAGGTCGAATCCCAGCATGAAGCCAGCACTTGCCAGGCAGGTGGCGATCGTCCCTAGCAGCAGCATTGCCGCGACAATCTTCTGAGTCAGGGTTGCAGGTTGAGGATCACGACTGCTGGGCAGCACAATCACTACGGGCTTGCCGTCCTGGTTTTCCACTAGAAACAAGCGGTAACGATCGTCCAGTTTTTCCTTTAGGTGATCAGTCAGGCGATCGAAGGTGGGTTCCACTTCGCCTCGCAGGTTGCCCCGAAACACGGCTCCTTCCTGATAGGGAATTGTCTCTGTGGCAAAGAAGGTGTCTACGCCAAAAATGCTCTGGATTGCCTTTAAGTCTTCGGCGGGAATGGGGAGAACATCGGGATCGATCGCTGCTTCGGGCGAGGGGGCGGGGGAGTTTGCCTCGATCGATGTTTCGGCTGACTTCTGGGTGGCGGCGATCGTGGCGGCCCGTTGGGTCAGGGCATCTTGGCCCTGCACTCGCAACTGCCGACCAATGTAAATGTAGAGTCCGGTGGACAGCACAAACAGCAGCAGCACCCACACAATGTTGAGGTAGATGCCGATCGCAAACAGCCCGAAAAACAACAGCCAGGGAGCCATCAGCACCACGGACTGCAACCAGGCCAGCAGCCCCAGCTTGCCGAGGGGCCTGGCTCTGTAGAACCCCCAGGCCAGAACGCCGATCGCCACCAGTACCGTTAATGCAGTAATCATCCCCAACCCTTATGCGACATTAATAACGACTTGTTGATTCTTCACACACCTGGATCTAATCTACCTGAATCCCGGTGCTCCTGGAGAGGTGAAGCTTTGGAGTCGTCAGTTGGGCACAGGCACAGCGATCGTTTTCGGATGTTGGGTGATCAAGTTTTACTGAATCGGGAAGCCAGGGATAAGCCGATCGATTTCCTCCATTGATTGCATCGGTTCTTTGAGCGCAACGACAACTTTTTGATAGTGCAACACGTCATCGAAGGACAAAGTACGTTTGGCTTTCTTGCGATCTTTGAGCCATTTATCTAGCACCTGATAGCCGCCAATCTTGAATGTCCATACATCAGGGGCAATGCCTTCAAAGTAACGAGCTTTGCTGATGTAAACACGCTGTTCGGTGGGTTTGTAGGTGACTTCCGATCGAAACCTCTCGCAAAATCGTTCCTGATTTCAATTCGATCGGGACTGGTTCGAGATAGAGTGTGATCGCTTCACGAATGTTTTCTAACGCTTCTGCTTCTGTTTCCCCAGCCGAAACACAACCGGGCAATTCTGGACACCAAACCGCCCAATCTCCTGTTTCAGCATCGGTTTCCAGCACAACACGCCATTTCATAAGGAGTTCTCCTTGGGATATTTGACCATGATAGCGACGGCAACTCCTTGCTGAATATCGAACACATTCTTATCGGGTGAGCCATCGGGTGAAACTTCTTTTTTCTTACTGTTACCGTGTAAGTCCATCACGTAAATCTCGTCAAACGTTTTCTCCAAGCTCTGACGCATTCCCCGAAGAGTAGGATTATCCAGATAGCTGTGATTGGTGATGAGTGCCAGAATGCCGGAACCCGTGCGATCGATGCGCCACTGCCCAAACCGAATAAATTTTACATAGTCATCTTGTCAACCTTTTGGATTTCTTTCTCCTAATGACTGCCCATCCACTTGATAGTAATCGCGAATAATAGAACTAATCCAAGAACCCGTATTAGATGACTCATAGGAATAAGGCGGATTGCCCAGTACCACCATAACCGGGGCATCGCGTTTAATTTCTGAGGCTTCGTTTGCCTCTTTGCGACAAACTGACCAAACAGAATCTCTGATTTTTTGAGTGCCTCATCCAGCGTATTGGTGAGGTAGATTCCTAATCGCTGTTTGCCCTGAAACTTATAGCCTAATTCTTGTAATTGTAGACCGAGTTTGAGATGAGCGATCGCAATAGCCGCCTAGCAACTCTCGCCGCTTGACCGTAAAATCTGGAATCTCTGCTTTGTTGCCTTTCTCCTCAATCACCACATCAAGAGCATCGATCGGACTATCCAGCAGCTCTTTCAAAGCAGGATAATGGCTGCGTTCACTGCCTCTTAGCAAATTCTTTTGAATCGACTTGAGATAAGCATCAAAAGAAAGTGGCATAGGATCAGGTTCCAGCTTTAGTTGAGCTTTGAACACTTATTATGTCAGATTCAATACGTGGCAGTCCTCAAAGGCCACATCGTCAGCGATACTTTTATCCAACTACCGCGATCGTCACAAAGTTTCCATCAGGAAGTAAGGCTCTTTCTCCTCCAGGCAAAGACATGATGATCCGCTCTAACCAAAACATTGCAATTCTGCTGCACGATGGCATTTTGGGAACCCAGGGCAAAACTGGATTAGCTATGCTGCGCTATTCAGAAGCACCGATCGTCGCGATCATTGATCGAGCCACCGCCGGAAAGTCCCTGACCGAACTGACCGGACTTCCCCGATCGATTCCCATTGTTGCTTCTGTAACCGACGCAATGCCTTTCCAGCCCAACGTGCTGGCGATCGGCATTGCGCCATCGGGGGGTGGGTTGCCGCCAGAGTGGCGAGGAGAACTCCACACCGCGATCGCTGCCGGACTGTTGATCGTCAACGGTCTACACACTCGACTGAACGACGATCTGGAACTGCGATTGCTCCTGAAATCAGACCTGAAATCAGATCAGTGGATTTGGGATGTGCGCCAAGAGCCACCGGGATTGAAAGTAGGCAGTGGTGCAGCGCGTCAGTTAGCTTGCCTACGGGTGCTGACGGTGGGCACAGACATGAGCGTGGGCAAGATGTCTACCAGCTTGGAACTCGATCGTGCATCTCGGAAACGGGGACTGCGATCGAAGTTTCTGGCCACTGGTCAAGCGGGGATCATGATCTCCGGTGCAGGCGTTCCTCTGGATGCTGTGCGGGTGGATTTTGCCTCTGGCGCGATCGAACAACTGGTGCTGGCCGCGCCGGAGGCAGAAATTCTCCACATTGAAGGGCAGGGATCGCTGCTCAATCCCGCGTCCACAGCCACCTTACCTCTGATACGCGGAAGCCAGCCCACCCATCTGATTCTGGTGCATCGAGCCGGACAAACCCACATCCGCACAGTTCCCCACGTCTCCATTCCGCCTCTGCGAGAGGTGATCCAGGTCTACGAAACGGTGGCGACAGCTGGCGGCGCATTTGCCCCAGTGCGTGTGGCCGCGATCGCCCTCAACACAGCTCACTTGGATGCAGCCAGCGCCCAACAAGCGATCGAGCAAGCCAAGCTTGAAACCGGATTGCCCTGTACTGATCCTGTGCGGCACGGCGCAGATTTACTATTAGATGCTGTGCTGCGATCGCCATGATTCACTCCCACCACCTCGCTGCTATTTTGACGGTCAGTGACGCGATCGCCGCTTTGCCCGGCGCAAAATTGCTGACTTTACTGAGGGAAATTGTCCATCAAGCCGGATTGGAACCGGTGGGAGAAGTGGCAACCACGTTTCAGCCCCACGGCGCTTCAGTCGTCCTGGTTCTGAAGGAATCCCACGTCGCTCTGCACGTTTGGCCAGAGTGCCACAAAGCCTCTGTAGACATTCATGTGTGCGACTATCATCAGAATAATCTGCCCAAAGCAGAGAAACTCGCCGAACTGTTGACCTTGGAACTGACCGGGAATTGCGATCGCCAACCGTGGAGCTATCTTTCAGTCCACAGCTCATAAACTACGTCGTCCCATGCCCACCACCGCACCCCAACTTCGCCAACTCCGAGAACGCGATCGCCTGAAATACCACGGTGTCCTGTGGACAGTGAAAGACTACAGCACTTACACCGATGACCACGGCTACGAAACCGAGGAGTGGCTGCTAAAATCCCAGACGAGCAAGGAGTATTACCTGCTGCGGGAAGTCGATCCAGTCGATCCTGAGAGTCAGGTGCACTGGTTCTTGGCTGAAGAGGTGCGGAGGCCAGCAATTTACGAACCCGACTCCTCTAGAGAAATAGCGGTTAATTTAGCGGCCGAAATGCGATCGCACCGAGAACCCTACCCGCACCTAAAAATGTATAACCGCACCTACGAGTTTGAGTCGCAAACCGAAGGTGAGTATGTCTCGGATGGGGAGTCGAAGATTCGCACGACCTGGGATTACTGGGATGACGCTCACCTTTGGAATTTGGCGCTGGAAGCTTGGTCAGAGAATACGCTCGTGGTCTATTCCACCCGTGAGGTGCAGCCAGAGGACTTTACTGAAGTGACTTGGGCGGCAAAGCAGACTTCCTATAGCGCTCCCGTCGCGTATGTCAATTCTGTAAAAACCGATCGCTCCAGGGAATACGCGATCGCTTGGGCAATGGTAGTCGGCGGCTTTCTCCTGATGCTGATGGGAATCTAGCTGAAAAGTTTGAACGAAAAGCTTGAACTTTTAAGGCTTCAAAGGGCGCCTCACAGCCTGAGCCAACCTTGCTTGAATAGTAGCGAGAGAATACATAGAGCGCTCGCCGTCAGATTTAGCCCCAAGTGGACGATCGTCCTGGGAGCCAAACTACGTGGTGGATGTTCCTGAGTCTCATGACTCAACAGAAACCTAGTGATGTCAGCCGCAACCAGAACCAGAAGTCCAGCGTTGAGGCAAACCTCAGAGGGTATCCACTGCTGATGAATCGTTACGTTGAATAGCTGAACTGTACAGACGAACAAAATAACTGCATTCGCAGACCATCGAGATAGCTCTGCCCAGTGTTGCTCCAGCAGTCTCGGCCAATCTTTGATGCTGTTCATGCACTTGGGTCTACCCAGGTTTCCTAAAGTTGCAGCAAGGCCATATTGCCAGACTCTAAAGTAACATCTGGAAGATTACAAAGCATTTCATCCCACGTACTTTGAGCCTGCAAAGCTTCTACAACAACTTGAAGCGGCTCTGGAAGTATATCTGGAAAATCGGCTTCCTCAAGCAACTGAGTCTTGAAAGCCAACTGCTCTTGAGGTGGAGTAAACTGCGCGTTGACCCCTTGTTTATTGCCCCTCGCATCAACTCGATACCAACCAAACTTAGGTAGATAGATTGCATTGAAACCGTGCAAACTATAGGGCGCACCTTTATCGTCAATGCTCAACC
>DATNQR010000264.1:0-14638 GCA_036703905.1 Thermosynechococcaceae cyanobacterium | reverse complement strand
TCGATAAACTGCCGACGACAATCTGCACAAATATGATTTTGTTTCCCTTTTCGATGTCCGTTCTTCTGGATGCGGGTTGATCCACAGTCGGGGCATTGCATGCTCTGTTCACTCAGTATCATCTTTCAATTATGCAACGCCTGTCGCGTCAACTATATCGCTCCAACCAGTCTAAATCCACTTGTGTGTACACGGTAGGAGACCCCGTTAGGGGAGAGATCCTGGGATTCAGTCAGGGTCGGACTTAGGGTACATAATCCCGTGATCGAGGGACTTTGTGTACCCTAAACCTGCAATGGCTCTGTACCTTGTCTGGCTGAAAAGCTTACCAAGTCTGAATCTTGTGGAGAGACTTGGCGAGGAGTTAGGCTGTGGATCAGATTTAGGGTACATAGACTGTCAAACAGGTCCTTGTTATGTACTTTAAGTCTTAGACATCACCACATCCTCTTCTAGATGCTTTGACCCATGACTATGACGATCGGGTAGAAGCAAGCAACCTTTCACTGCCTCAAAGGCTTGCCGACAGAGTTGGAAGTCAGGGCATGAATAGTTGCAAAACGACAGCACTATGCCGCTGCACGGAAATCTACCCAGACTTTTGTTCCCTGCAAGCAGGGTTAAGCCTCGCCACCTGTACGCACCCACCGCCACACGAGGCCGTCCTCCGGATCGTTTACTTCTCCAACCCAGCGGAAACCACACTTAGTGAGAACCCGCGTTGAGGCATTCTCCTCCGGTCGCGTGTGGGCATAGACTAACCGTACCTGAGAATTCTCTAGTGCATAGCGGGTCAGTGCTTCTGCTGCCTCAGTCGCATACCCACGCCCTTGGTGATCTGCATTCACCCCGTAGGCGATTTCAACGACTTGATCGGAACTGGGCGAACCTTTGTACCCACAGCTGCCAATGACAGCATCGCTGGTTTTGAGCACGATCGCGAAGCTATGTGTCCACGGGTTCGGTGATGGGGCAAACCGGAGCTGTGCGATCCAGTCTAGGGAAACCTCAGCTTGGTCTGCGGGGCTCATCGCCTCAATTTGGGCGAGAACCTCTTCGGTTGATTGCAGCACAAGGCGGAGATGTGCAGTCTCAAGTTCCATGGTGTTAAACATATTCGTGTTCTACCATGACTCTGGATACTCGGCAAATGACGGCAAAACCATTTGCCGAAGCTTTTTGGCCGTGGACAGGTCATACCGTGTGATGACATCCTCCCCAGAGAGCTAGCAGAACTGACTGAGCTCAATGGTGAAATTGGTAGTGGCTGCTCTCCCGCACTGTGCCGGTATTGCTCCGGGCAGGGCTGTCGATCGAGCAGATTGCCCAGCAGCTCCAAGTGGAGCCAGAAGCAGTTAGACGAGCTGCTGACTCGACCCAGCACTAGTGGACAGTTGGTAGATGATTCGTAGCTCAGAATGCGAGACAAGGGAGATTCAGCCCTCTCAGTCTCTCCACACCCCATGCACCTTTCTACCTGGCCGTCGCTTTCGACCCACCGTACTTACCTGGCTGCCGTCGAGTGCCACCCGTTTGATAAGTCTCAGGTTCTGACCCGGTTTCAGGGCTGGGGTTACGAGTTGAACCTGCCGGTCTACTTCATCAATCCTGGTTTTGTAGGCTGGCAACAGGTGGGCGATCGAGGTTCGTGTCAGGCAGTAGACCTCTTCTCCACGAAGAATCAAGTGAAACTAGCTTTTCACACGGATGTTCTCAGTGTTCGCCACATCAAGGTCAGAAGTCATAAAAGTTATTTCGATGGGGATGTCATCTACTGGAGTACTCGCAAAGGCACCCATCCCGAACTTCCCCAACGAGTCGCTCGACTCCTCAAAAAGAACAAAGGGAAATGTGCTGAATGTGGGCTGATGTTTACCGGAGACGATTTGATTGAGGTTGATCACATCCTACCGAAATCTCGGGGTGGAACGGATCAGTTCGACAATCTGCAACCCCTTCATCGTCATTGCCACGACGTTAAAACTGCCTGCGATGCTTCTAGTTGGTACATCTCAATGCGGAACACTGCATGGGATCTACCAGAAGGCTTGGAAAACAGGCAAGGTGCTGATGACAACAGCCGTATTGTTGAGGAGCCGTGTGCTGGGAAACTAGCAAGCACGGTTCTGAAAGGGAGGGTGACAGGGTGACCTGTCACTCTACCCCAACGCGTGGCTCGGTTCAGACTCAGGCAATCTCTGAACTTTTAGCCCTTTCGACTGCTGAGTCGTTTCGTAAGGTCTGCCTGCACCACCTCGCTAAGTTGCAACTCACCATGAAGATGTACCAGAAGCTCTCGAAGGATGACTGGGAATTAATCGATACGCTCCAGCCTGCTTATGAGGAGTGGGAACGCGAGACGATCGAGCGGGGCAGACAAGAGGGCATTGAGCGGGGACTTCAACTCATGCTGGCGCGAACTGTGCCTCTGCTGCTAAATGCTGGTCTCTCGATCGACCACATCGCCCAACAGCTTCAGGTTGATGCGGAAGCGGTCAGACAAGCCGCACAACAGAGCCAGAACTAGCGCTCACCTCTACCCTCACCGAGATCGCGCCTCTACTTCTGTCTCTACGCACCGTGATTGCCAAAACGGGATCACGGACACCGGGAACCACGATCGCAGCCACTGAAGTCCATGATCATTCTCTCCTCCCTATGTATACCCGTATGGGCTGCTGCGATCAGATCCAATTTCCGACCAAGCTGAACTTTTTCAGCTTGGTTCTGTGGCAATTTGGTCGATCGCCCTTTCGCTCTCTTGTACTTTTGTACTCTCTATTAAGCTCTGCTTACAAAACAGGGGCGATTTTGCCTCCAACTCAGACTGACTCTACGTTCTAGTTCTGTGACGCCTCGATTCGCCAATCCGCTCAAGCTGCACCCGACAAAGCCTTGGTCACTAAGTTTGATCGCTCTCCAGCCGTCCCAGATTGGTATAGCTCTTTCTCAGGACTATGCCACTTCTCCTTTACACGTCCGCCTGCCAAAATGGTCTCCACACTTTTGATGACTCGACTGAGGTCAGCGATCGATAACCCAGCATATATTTAAGTTAGATACGATTAACGGACAGGCTTCAAGCTTTCTTACTTGCGTTGATGATAATCTTCTGGAGTAATAATTTTCATCCTTTTAACTCTCACACACCACTACCTGCTGCGCTAACTGTTGTCCCAAGCCCAACCGCTTACTTGAAACGGTCACAACCACAGATCTGCTCAAACTGCGGCTAATCACCTGTACCGCTGCACCGGGGTAAAATCCCAGATGCTTCAGGTGTTGCATCGTGTCAGCATTGCCCTTGAAGCCAACAACATAAAAGAGATGATCCGCTTTTGCCTGTGCCAGGGAAAAAGCAAAATCCTCGGATGGAGTCACATGTTCTTCGGCCGTCAGTGATACTCCTCGCTCCAAATTGCCACCCAAGAACGTAAAGCCTTCCCAGGAGAACGGCACTGCCGCAGAATGTAATAGAGTTTTGATTTTCATCGGGCATTCTGCCTTTAATCTACGTAACTTGGTTATTGCTAATATATTTCATTAAAAACCGAACGAATGAGAATAGCAATAGTCACCTCCAATCATTGAGGTGAGGGCGATAACTGGGCACTGGGCCGATAGCATGATCTCGATGCACGGCTAATTGGTAGACCTGTTGCAAGGTGGCTTCTACTGTCGCTTCCAGCAAAGCTGGTCGTTGATGTAGGTAGATCACTGGGACTCGATAGTTAGGCAACATCCAATGTTCTAGAAGTTTTCCCTCAAACACAATCTGTCCTGTCTGAACGCGATCCAGACCTGCCAATGCGCGCAGTAACAAACTGTTGCCAGTTCCAGAGGCTCCCACAACGGCTAAGTGATCGCCCTGAAAAACGTTAAAGCTCAGATTTTGCTAGATCCAGCGATTTTGCACCTGACGACTCAGTCCAGCTACCGCAAGCAGAGGCTGAGAATTCTGTTCCACTGGAGGGCCCTGCGTTTTCCATGACTCAGTTGCCACTACTGTCTCTTTGAGGAACTAATATACCGACTCATCTAGTTCACCTGTTGAAGTGGCACTATGGTCGGGCAAGCTACACTCAACATTCCGCACTGGAGAGCAAGCGTATCCTAGCAAACCAACCAGGATCAACCCTAGAGAGGTGATGATATACAACAGTGCCAGTCCTGCCCCCTGTCCTGTGTCAAGAATGCCACCCAAACTGGATGTGAGACTGCCACCCCGGCTCATTGCAGGTGTAAACACGCGATCAGCAAGCGGGCCAGCCATCAACATCGCGATCGCCGACACAATCTGCATCAGGAGCGATCGGGTTGCCAGCACTCGTCCTTGCACGGCAGGGTCTACCTTGGTTAACCAAATGGTTTTCTCGGAACTGGTGAGCAGCGGAAAGTTGAGCGAAGAACACAATTGAGCGGGCAACCAAACCGACGCTGCTTGACCGAAGCCAAACGCCACTTTGCTCAAGCCTGCTCCCACCATGCCTAAAAGCACTCCCCAAATTAGACGCTTCGGACATCCCCAAGCACTCAAGAGCAGCGCTCCAATGACACCGCCTAATCCCGCCGCCGAGGCGATATAGCCTAGGATGCTGGCGTTATTGTCGGAGCGAGCCAAAATCATGGGGGCATACAGGGCACCGCCTAAATCGTGCAGGAACCAAAACATCGCCATTAACCCAACCAAAGCCAGTAACCCAGGACGCACCCAAATATAGCGCCATCCAAACATCAGTTGATGCCCGATCGTCGTCGCTGTCTGCTGGTCTTGCTCACTAAGCGTTGGTTGAGGAATCTGTACTGGTAAAAGGGTCGCCAAGGCGATCACAAACGCCACCAAATCAAGCATGGCAATGCCTGCTAATTGGATTGCGCCATACAGTGCCCCTGCTAATGCAGGAGCCAGAATAATGGCGCCATAGTGGATAGCCGCATCGAGGCTACTAGCGCGGGCATATTGCTGCTTGGGAACTAATAGAGTAATCGACGTTGAGTAAGCGAGGGTTTGCAGTTCGACAAATACGCCTTCGATCGCCCCTAGCAAATAGAGATGCCAAATCTGCAAATGGTGCGTGAGAAACAAGCAGAGAATTGTCAAGGTCGATAGGGCCGCGATCGCATCCCCCAGAATCATCAGCCCCTTGCGATTGCAGCGATCCACAATCACACCTGCAAACGGGGTCACGAAGATGCTGGGGAGCCCGGAAAAGAAGCCCACTAAGGACAGTGCGGTCGCCTGTCCTGTGAGTTCCCAAGCCCAAATCTGGAGGGCAAAGCTGGTCATCCGACTACCGAAGGTGGAAACCAATTGACCAAACCAGATGATCAGAAATGTCCGCATGGGTTGTGAGGGCTAAGCGTTGGCTTCTGTTTTGGGTGCACGTAAAAGAGTACGAATTTGATTCAGAATCAGTTCAGCGGCGATCGGTCCTTCAATGCGGCTCCACAGTTGATAATCCACAAAGTAAACCCGTTGAGTTTGGCTAGCAGGCAGTGATCGCAGAATGGCGTTATTCCACCAGGTTTGGGCAATATCCTCGACACTGCTGTTTCCACTCGCCATCACAATGATGAGGTCAGGTTGGAGTTGCGGCAGAGTTTCAAGAGAAATATTGATTCCTCGCTGCTGCACGGATAAATCTTCAGGAATTACCAGCTGAAAGCCTAGCTGCCTCAACAAATCACCAGCGTAGGTGTCACCTGTAAAAATTTCGATTTGATTCATGGCTGACATCGCCAGCAAAAGCACTTTTGAGCGTTGAGCAACCGATTTGAGGTCAGTTCTCGCGATCGCAATTTGCTGCTGATCGTGCTCGATCGCTTTTTGAGCGTGTGCCTCTCGATGCATTACCTTACCCAACGTCAACAGGCTATCCTGCCAGCGGGACTGTTCTACCCATGCCAGTGGTAATGTCGGGGCAATTTGGCTCAGAGTTGCATAGAGCGATGGCTGAATGCGTCCCAAGATTAAGTCAGGTTTTAGCTTTAGAATGGTTTCCAGCGATGGTGACTGCCAAGTGCCGACATGAATCGGAGAACGAGTGAGGCGATCGCCCAGATACTTAATCTGGACAGTTGGCTCGCCTGAATTGGGAGAACCCACTAAGGCTCGTCTGTCTTCTGCGTACCCCACAGGCTGAATCCCCAAAGTCAGTAGTAGATCCAGTGCGTGGGGATCAAGAGCAACAACCTCCTGGAGTGGTTCACAGGCGCGAGTAACCCCCAATCGATGCTGAATACTATGACACGCTGCGCCCGAATGAGTCAGCGCATCACTGACTGGCTGCTGAACTGTTCGAGAACCGCAGCCTGAGAGTGAGAAAACCACTAGCGTTGCCAGCCAGAGCAACCAGGTAAACCCAGTTACCTGAAGCCAACCTTGCTGGCGCTCCTGGGTGGTTGATTCTGCCACTATTGTTTCTCCTGCACTAGATGGCGAGAGAGATCATCCAGAATCAGATTTGCCCCAATCATTCCCCATCCGGCAATCCAGATGGAACTATCGACCTCGTAAACTCTGTTTGCCTGCACGGGCTTCAACTGCGACCATAGGGGATGTTGCTTGAACTTTGCCAAGTTCGATTCTTTGTGACCACCTAGTAGCAGGAAGATGACATCACCATCCATTTTGGAAATTAGCTCCAAAGACAACCGCTCCCAAATTTTGTCTTTGCTTTGGGCAGGCGGGCGTGCTAATCCAACTTCCTGCAAAACTACTCCACTGAGGGATCGCTTCATGTAAATGCGAACGTTGTTCTGCCAAAAATTGACCACCGATATTTGGGTGTTTGAGGAGCGATCGCCCATTGCCTGCTGGAGCTTCTGCACCCGTTGTTCGTAGTTCTGCAACAGCTTTTCTGCTTCTGGCATTTTTCCCAATGCTTCAGCCGTCTTTGTCAGCCATGATTTCCATGAACGCTGCTCTCTGGTTTCAACGAAGACTGTTGGCGCAATGCGATCGAGTTTGTCATAAATGTCTTTACCATCCCAGGTAGCGCCGATAATCAGGTCGGGTTTTAGCAGCAGAATTTTCTCTAGATTCGGCTGGCTATAGGTTCCAACACTCTCAATGCCTTGAATACGACCGGCCAGATAATCAATAAACCCATGATCGAACGTCACTGTCCCTATAGGCTTCACTCCTAACGCCAGAACATTATCCAGCTCATGCAGGACAACCACCCGTTTAGGATTTAGGGGAACGCAGGTTTTTCCCATTCCGTGTTCGATCATCCGACAGGTGGCTGTTGATGCCGGGATGGTGCGAGTGCTAGCTGAGTTAGGCGCTGTGAAATTGCAGGCTGATAGCAGCAGCAGTGTTAGAGGAAGTAGCGATCGTAGAACTGTTCGCATCCGATTTTTCAACACTGAATCATGGAATTGACGCAATACTGAGGCATGGCGTAGGTTTCTGTGCTGCCACAACTGCCCCGCAACCGCAGCACCTGGCTGTCATCAGCAATCACATCTGCCTGATAAACTTCGGAGCTGCGATCCGGCTTAACCAACGTCATTTCAACTCGATTCCAACTTTCGTCTTCGTTGTTATCAATCACGCGACCTGAAACCCGATAATTAAACCAATCCCAGCCATATTTCAGGATCAATTCTCGCTCCAATACTTGCACTGCCCAAGGGAGAATCCCCCAACCCCGATATATGGAGTTTAAACATTGAATGTCTCCAGTCCGGGTCAAAATTGCCGTCAGTGAGGCTTGGTCTAACCTGCCGTAATATCTACCCTCCGGCAGATCGATCGCCGTGGGAGCAAAGCGATGGCCGCCAATGTGGCTGGCTTGCCAAACTCGCACTTCGGGATTGAGCGATAGCTGAGAGACGGTCGCGATCGCCTGGCGATAAAAGGGCTGCCCATACTTGGCACAGCATTTATCGTGGCTACCGTGGGTGCAAACCAGAATGTCTCTCGTTTCTGTCTCGATCGGTTCCTGAGGGGGGCGATCGTGGAAATAATCACTCACCAACGGAGCGACATCTTCCAAACTGGAAACCTGAAACTCCTGCTTGCTGTACCCAAATGAAACACCGTCCTGCTGGCGAAATATAATCACTTTGGTGTCGGGTGCTTGCTGATGGTCACGATGAATCAATAACGGTCGGATAGAGCGTCCATCTTGCTTGAATCGTTGCATCAGAGTTCGCAGATTTTCTGGAACTTGTTTGGAGTGAAAAGCATTGGCTGACCAGGGAGGCGGACATTCCACTAGGACGTAAAATTGAGCCATTGTGGCACAGCCAATCAGGTCTTCACCTGCTGTGTGCGATTCCTCAGTGCAAAAGAAGGACTCTAGCATCGTCACACAACCTTAAAACTGCACCGAGAAAGAACCCACTACCGTAAACGGTGCACCTGGATAAACTAGAGAACCTTGAGCTTCGTAGTAGTCAGTGCCGAAGAGGTTCTTGAAGTTGATGGCGGCTCGATAATTGTCGCGGCGATAGAAGATGGTGGCATCGGCTCTGACAAAGGAAGGCAGAGTAATGGTATTGGGTAACTCGGCTTCCCGATCGCCCACAAAAAAGATGCCGCCACCAAACCCCAGTCCTTTCAGGCTACCGCTCTGAATTTCGTAGGTCGTCCACAAACTAGCACTGTGTTCAGGCGCGTTGACCAAGCTGCTGCTGACAGGAAGGGTGTTATCTTCGCTGACAAAGGCATCGTTGTAGGCATAGGAGGCAATGATATTCCAACCCGGTGCGAGTCTGCCGACAACATCGAGCTCAATCCCTCGGCTTTTAATTTCCCCCGCCGCGATCGAGAAATCTGGATCATTGGGATCGGTCGTTGCAACGTTCGTTTTTGTGATGCTGTAGGCAGCCAGGGTTGCAGAAAGCCTGCCACCTAGAAGCTCACCTTTAATCCCAACTTCATACTGGGTGCCTTTTTCCGGCTCTAGCAAGTCACCAGTACTCCTCGATGCGAAAAGGTCTGGTTTAAATGAGCGGCTGAAGCTGGCATACAGAGAAATGGGTTGAATGGGTTGGTAAACAATACCCACCCGAGGTGAGAACACATTGTAATTTCGACTAGTGGTTGCATCAGCCAGCCGATCTTCAATGTCAAGATCCACAGAATCGAAGCGTCCACCCACCAATAGTTTGAGATTCGGTAACAACGTGATTTGATCTTGTAAGTAAAGACCCAGGCTATTGCTACGACGATCGGAATCAAAAACAGCAGGTAAGTCAGTCGGAATCGAAGAACCGTAAACGGGATTAAAAATGTTGATGGGAGTGAATTCTGTTCGCCGCAGTACAGCATCGGATGCACTGTGACTCAACTCAAATCCCACCAACAATTGATGCTGAACAGAACCCGTATTGAATTTGCTGATCAAATCCGTTTGAAGACTATAGTCTTCAACTTTCTCGTCAGAAGCAGTGTATCGGCGTCGCAGGGTTTGTCGATCGCTTTCTAGTCGAAACGTACGTGCTTGGGCATTGGAACGTTCTGCCTCAAAAATTTGAGCCGTAAAAGCCGTACGCAAGCGCAAATTAGGATTGAATTGATGATCGATCGTCAGGCTCGGCTTGTTTCCTGTTAACTTATAGCGATCGCTGGGTTCCCCTAAAAATCGATTAATCGGCAAAGTAAAAAGCTCTGGCTCAGAAGGAAAGCCGCGATCGAAGGTGCGGTCTACGTTGACGTATTCATACTCCAGGGTCAAGTTTGTTGCAGAACCCAGTTTGAAGGTGAAAACGGGAGCAGCGACAAACACTTCATTGTCAACAAAATCACGAAAACTGCCTGCATTTTCATAGGCAAGGTTTAAGCGATACAGGATTGATTTATCAGGCGTGAGGGGCCCCGAAAAATCGATCGACGGGCGGTAGAAGTTATAACTACCAATTTGGAGTTCTGCTGCGTAGAAGGGGTTGCTCAGTGGCTTTTTCGTGACGTAGTTGACCACACCTCCTGGTTCAAACTGTCCGTACAGCACAGAAGCCGGACCTTTGAGAACTTCAATTCGTTCGATGGTAGCTGGGTCAGTGAAGGTGAGAAAGCCATCGTCTCTGAAGCCATTTCGTAGGTTGCTAGAAGTTGTCAAACCACGAATCGTGTAGTTGTCAGTTGAGCCGCCGTAGCCTTGCAGCAGTGTCACACCACTGACGTTGCGAACGGCATCGCCAATGCGAGTCACCTGCTGGTCTTGAATCACCTGCCGAGGCACAACTTGAATGGATTGGGGAATGTCGCGTAACGGGGTATCCGTTTTGGTAGCAGTTGCGGCACTGGGAGCGCCATACCTGGATGCGGGTTGCTGATCGCCCGTGACAACAATTTCTTCCTCGTCAGCCTCATTTGCCTCAGCTCGATCGGTGGACTCACTGGAAGGTGCAGGGGGAGTCGATTGGTTGCCTGAGCTTGAATCTGGTTCTGATGTTTCGGGGGTTGGCTCCGTTGGAGTCCTAGTAGCGGCGGTTCCAGGGGTCGTGATGTTTAGCACCAGTCCCGGAGTGCCTTGAACGATTTGAGCTGAAGGCAATTCGGTTTTGCCTGTAATGGTCACGCGCACACTGTTAGCACCCAAGGGAGTAATTGTGATCCCAGCGATCGCATCGGTTGGGTTATCCTGGCGAAACGTTCTGCCCTGTGGCAATTGCAGTTGCGTGTTCACGATGTCCGCAATCAGCGTTTGACGATAGCGAGTAGTAAAGACTTGCAGTGGGATGCTGCTCGTGCTTTCCAGGATGAGTTCAACCCCGTTGGCGGTTGGCTGAAGCTGAACGGCTGTAATTTGTGCCACCTCAGCTCGAGCTGACTGAACGATCGCAATTGATGCAATTCCTGCAAGACCTAAACCAGTAAATGACCGTGCTTTCAACATCTCGCCTCGTACAACAACAGTGGAATGGGACAGTAATTTCGCATGATTGAGTCACCTCTCAGAGCTAAACGCTGGAGGTATTGCAATCACGATCGCATTTTCAGGCGCGAAAGATTTCTATTAATTGCTTGAGTTATTCTGCTAACTGCTTCAAGCAAATGATATTGCTTATCATTAAGCAGCCAAGTGATGCACTTGTCAAGCCTGTTTGACCAAAGACGTTAAGCTATTTCTGATCCCTACTATAAAAAAACAGAACCTCAGAACGCCCATTTGTCAGAGCTAACAGCTTGTTCACTCAGCCCACCACAGATTCTGCACGAAATCCTCAGCGACTGAATCTCAATGAAGTTACTTGCAATCTTCTCGCAAATAGAGTTGCAACGATGCACCTGACCGTTTACTCTTATTGAGAATACTTATTAACTTACTAGACTGATGTTGAATTCTGCTGTTGGGCTGGGCGCTCAAGCCCAGCCTCACGATGACCGTCAATCCTCAAACACTCTTTGAGGAGCTGAAAAGCGTGGTAAAACCGGCTTCATTGAGCGGAAAGGCACGATCGCAGGCTCCGCTGATCACAGGTCTGGTGTTGTGTTTGCTGATGCTCCTCGGTTGTCTGATGGCAAGCATCCTGCTGGGAGCCTCAGAAATTCACCCCAGTACTGTTTTCTCTGCGTTGACTGCGTTCGATGGTTCTACTGATCATCTGATTATTCGGACAGTGCGCCTGCCACGATCGCTGATTGCCTTGATGGTAGGGGCCGCTTTGGCTGTTGCCGGAGCCATCACCCAAGGACTGACGCGCAATCCCCTAGCGGCACCAGACATTTTGGGGATCAACAGCGGCGCGGCCTTGGCAATGGTGACAGTCCTGTTTCTATTCGGTAGTGTGACGTCCGTGGTCTATACCGGAGCGGCGTTTTTGGGCGCGGGAGTGGCGGCGGTGGCCGTTTATTTGCTGGGTTCTCTAGGTCGGAGTGGCATGACCCCTCTAAAACTGGTCGTGGCGGGATCAGCCCTAACGTACCTGCTCTCGTCCCTCACCACCGGAATTCTGATTCTGAATCAAGAAGCGCTAGATGAAATTCGCTTTTGGTTAGCGGGATCAGTGGCAGGACGGGATATTCAATTATTTTGGCAGGTGCTTCCCTGGATAGGGATGGGGCTACTGCTGGCGTTTGCTCTGGGTAAGCCATTAACGACTCTGGCATTGGGCGAAGACGTGGCCAAGGGATTGGGACTGAAAACGGGATGGATCAAAGCGATCGCTACCATTGTCGTTGTGCTGCTGGCTGGCAGTGCTGTCGCGATCGCGGGACCCATCTGGTTTATCGGGTTAGTTGTTCCCCACTTAGCACGGTTTTTAATTGGTGTGGATTATCGTTGGCTCCTACCCTATTCAGCTTGCTTGGGAGCCATTCTTTTATTACTTGCAGACATTGGTGCACGGATAGTGATCAAACCGCAAGAATTGCCGGTTGGCATTATGACAAGCCTGTTGGGAGCACCCTTTTTCATCTATTTAGCACGATCACGAGTAAAACGATGAGTCAGTGGATTGTTGTTCGTCCTCACCGAATACCCATTTCCTTCCACGTCCAGCGACGGGTTCCAGTTGTTCTCGCGCTGTTGAGCGTGATCACGTTGGCGATCGTCGTTCTCAGCGTCGGCTACGGGGAATATCCGATTTCACCGTTGAACGTATTGAAAACGCTGCTAGGGATTGCCACCAACAATCCCGATTATGCATTCATCATTCATACATTGCGATTACCCCGTACACTGGCTGCATTGCTGGTTGGCATTGGGCTGGCGATTCCAGGTGGAATTTTGCAAGGGCTAACGCGCAATCCGCTAGCGGCTCCCGATGTGATTGGAATTAATGCCGGTGCTAGTGTCGCTGCGGTCAGCTTAATTATTTTATTTCCAGCAGCACCGTTGGTTGCAGTTCCATTAGCTGCGTTTGCTGGAGCGGCGATCGCGGCGATCGTGATCTATCTGCTGGCATGGGATCGGGGCAGTTCACCCATTCGGTTTATTTTGATTGGCGTGGGGATTGCTGCAATTGCTAGTGCAGTGACTTCAGTTTTGATGACATTTGGACAAATCAACAGTGTGACGCAAGCATTGATTTGGATGACGGGAAGTGTCTACGGACGTAGTTGGGAGCATATTTTGCTGCTGCTGCCCTGGCTGGGAATCTTTGTGCCGCTGGCATTGCTGCTGTCTCGCGAGTTGAATGTGCTGCATTTGGGCGATGATATTGCTCGTGGATTAGGAAGCAACGTTGAGTGGCAGCGCTTTTTGTTGTTGGTGACGAGTGTTGCGCTCACAGGTGCTTCGGTTGCAACGGCAGGCACGATCGGGTTTGTTGGGCTAATGGCTCCGCATCTGGCGCGGCAATTGGTTGGAACTGCTTATGAAGCATTGCTGCCTACGGCTGCTCTGCTGGGTGGACTCATGATGGTGCTTGCTGATCTAATCGGACGATCGCTGTTTTCTCCTACTGAATTGCCCTGTGGTGTTCTCACTGCCGCAATTGGTGCCCCCTACTTTCTTTATTTGCTGTACCGAAATCGTCATCAATGAATGCAGAATCTTTCTCCACAACACCAAGCACTTCCCCCGCTGGGATAATCGGGCAACCATTTCCCCATGGAATTGCCCTCACCACACGCAAGCTAACATTGGCTTACGATGGAACCGTTGTCATTTCTGACTTGGATCTGGCAATTCCAGCCGGAAAAATCACCGTTTTAGTCGGTTCCAATGGGTGTGGTAAATCAACGTTGTTGAGAAGTTTGGCGCGGTTGTTGAAACCGCGACAGGGCACAGTTTATCTCGATAGTGCTTCCATCTTTAAGCTGTCTACAAAAGAAGTGGCGAAACGACTCGGTATTTTGCCGCAAGGACCTGTCGCACCCGAAGGACTAACGGTGAGAGAACTGGTCGCGCAGGGACGCTATCCCCATCAAGGCTGGCTGCAACAGTGGTCGAAGGAAGATGAGTGCTTGGTGGAACAAGCCTTAGCCACTACTGACATGACCGCATTAGCTGAACGCTCGATCGATACCCTCTCCGGGGGTCAACGACAACGTGCCTGGATTGCCATGTCCCTGGCACAAAACACAGAAATTCTATTGTTGGATGAACCGACAACCTTTCTCGATCTGGCGCATCAAATTGAAGTATTGGATTTGCTGTATGAATTAAACCAAACGAAAGGACGCACGATCGTCATGGTGCTGCATGATTTGAATCAAGCCTGCCGCTATGCAGATCATTTGGTGGCGATCGCTCAGGGAAAAGTTGCAGCTCAAGGAGCACCTGCCGAAATTATGACAGAAGCTCTGGTGCGAGAAGTGTTTGGGCTAGAAAGCCGCATTATTCAAGATCCGGTTGCCGGAACTCCCTTATGTATTCCGCTAGGTCGGCACCGATGAATTGGCAATGGGTGAACCAGAAGGTTCTGCCGCAAACTGCTTAAAGTGCCAAACGAAGTGTGCTAACCGTATTGTCTTAAGCACTCACTCCAAAAATTTCTTCAATGAATCTTGCGGTTCAAATCTCTTTCATTTCTGGGTTGGAGGAGAGGATTTAGGGGCAGATTCTGAGGGAGCGGGTTCTACGACTGGAGGAGGTGCTACAGGCTCAGGGGCTGGCTTAATCAGGGGGGATTCGACAGGCTCAGGTTCAGGGGCAGGAGTTGCTTGGACAGGGGATACTTCAACTGGTGGAACTACAGGTGTTTGGGCTGGAGTAGGAATGGTGGGTTCGGCGGAAGA
>DATNQR010000263.1:0-4567 GCA_036703905.1 Thermosynechococcaceae cyanobacterium | reverse complement strand
CTCTGGAATAGCCGCCTGGGTAGCTGCCGCCTCTTCTTGCTGCTTCTTCTGAATGTTTAGATAGGCGGCTTTAGCAAAGCTCAGGTAGTCCTCGGCGATCGCGGGGGCGGCAGGCGCTCCTGCTTGCACCTCTACGGTGGCTGCTGTGGGGGCTGCTGCTGAATCTCCCGACTGCGGTGGCTCGTCTGTTTGCTCTTCTTTCTGCTGATTGAACTGGCGACGAAACCAATCAAATGCCATTGCGATATACCTGAACGAGTGGCCGAATCCTGCTTTAATTCTTACTCAAAATCGGCTCTATCGTTCCTGAGTCACCGATCGCTGGGCTAGTTTCTCAATCGCCAAGTGCTCCACTACGCGACGCAACACGCCATTGATGAAGCGGTGGCCGTCGTCGCCACTGTAGCGCTTGGCTAGTTCCACCGACTCATTGATGGCTACTCGATCGGGTACGCCCAGAAACATGATCTCCGTGACGGCAATGCGGAGGATGTCGCGATCGATCGCCGCCAGGCGGGAGAGTTGCCAATCCACCAAGGCCGCAGAGATGACCCGATCGAGTTCAGCCTGATTTTGCTTCAGCGTCCCGATGAGTTCCAGGGTATAAGCCCGCACTTCCTTCTGATTAGAAAGCTGGATGAATTCTGGCACTTCCATTGCCACGCCCAGCCGGTTGATTGCAGTTTGGGTGAGATCGATCGCTTCGCTCACCATTGTCCTGGCACTCTCCACATCCGTCGCGCGAATCTGGCTGTTCAGCAATCGCGTGTTGCTTTGTTGCAGTTCTGCCGCCGCCGACTCCAGCGCATCTTGCGCCTCGCTAGTGAGTGTCCGCACGGCCGCCACCACGACTGACTCTAGCTGATGCGTTTCCAGTCCCGCTTGTTTGGCGGACAACTGACCCACGCTGAGGAGCGCCAGTTCACGGGCAATTCGACGAGCTTGCATGACAGTTCTCTGAAACGATCGCTGACTCTCTACTAGACATCAGCCCAGTGATCTTAACAAGTTTTCCGTTTTAAGCTGCGACCCCAGCCTATTCCTCCAGAGCGATCGACGATCGTGCTGGTTCTGCAAAGGAATCGAATCTTCTGCTGGCGTTGGGTAAAGCAACCGCAGCAACGGTTTCTGGAGTGACGATGCCGCCAGAGATCACAACTTTAAAAGCGTCCTCGATCGGCATGGCCAGGTTGATCACTGCGTCCTCTGGGACCACGGCATACCAGCCCGTTGTGGGATTGGGCGTGGTGGGAATGAACACCCCCAGCATGGCGCTGGAGAAGTGGGATTGAAACTCGCTGCTGACCCCTGTGACAAACCCCAGCGACCACACGCCCGATCGAGGATACTCCACCAGCACCACCCGCCGAAATTTTGTCCCAGAGTCCTTCAGCAGGGTTTCGAGGAGCTGCTTTAGGGTTTTGTAGACGGCTCCAGCTAAAGGAATTGCCTGAAGAATTTTCTCGCCCACTTCCAAGAGCCAGCGCCCAGCAATGTTCCGGGCCATTAGTCCGATCGCCAGGATCGAAAGCAAGGGAACTGCTAGACCTACAGCTAAATTCAGCCACTCTACCAAAAACGGATTCAGCCCATCAAACGGGTTGAGCTGCTTGGGAATCCGCGTCAGAAAATTGATCACCGCTCTAGCGATCGCGATGGTTAACCAAATCGTCGTTGCTAGAGGAATGACGACCAGCAGTCCCGCAATCAGGTCGTTTTTGAGGTGTTGTTTAAAGCGTTGCACAGGTCGCCTATCCTTGATATTCGGTTTAGGCAGATGGGTCAGACTGCATTTTGAGGATTACTCTCTCTATCCTACGGTGGTTCCGTAGCCTAATTGACTCGCACTGATGGCAACAACACGCCTGCCGACTAGAGCCGTCGCAGTCCTGTCCAGCCGATTGCCGCGTGAGCCACCGCCAGAATCAGACTGGCCAACCCCGCCCGCAAGCCCGATCGCAAACTGTTCTCCCGCACCTGGGTTTCCAGCTCCTGCTTACGGCCGCGAATGCGCTCTTGCTCCTGACTGCGGGAAGGGCCAATTTGCGCCTCCAATGCTTTGGGGTCAGCTTTGAGCTTCTTAAGTTGCTCTTGCTGTTTCTGAGCCTGGTTTAGCTGGTCGCCTTGAAGCTGTCCGCTTTTAATCACCTGGTCGATCGACGCAAGCTGCGTGTCTAGCTGAGTTCGCAACTGCTGCACTTGGGATTCAAGCTGACCTTCTGCTTTGGTAGCTTCCTGGCTGATCTGCTTCATCTGGTCATCTGACGCGGTGCGAGTGGTGTTGACGTGGAGTGGAGCCAGCAGCAGAAACAACAGCCCCAAAAAGCTGGACAGGAACAGAGCCGCCAACCGCAAGCCCCGAGAGCCGTCCGGTTTGCCACCTTCAGCGTTTTGTTCAGCCCAAAGTCCAGCAAACAGTAGCGCCAAACCGAGGAGGGGAACAAAGCCACGATCGATCAACTGCGTGGTGAAGGCCAGCAGCCATTGGCTGTCCTGAAACTTGGCGAACAGCAGCAGAACGAGTAGATCCACTATGTAGAGCAAGATCAGGACAATGCCAGCCAGCTTGAGAATAAAGGGGGCAAGGTTGGGCAAGGGTGAGGCTTTCATGAATTATTTGCTCGAAATATTTGCTCGAAACTGCTCTGTAAGACCTTTATACTGCCATCGTCTCTGCGCTGCTGCAACCTACCTGCTCTGTCCTTTGGGCTTGCAGTTGATCGCGGATCTCAATCTTAAACAATCGCTGCGATCGTAGTTTGGGCGCGATAAAGCTTTGGTTGGGCTACTTTTAATTGGATGGCCTAGATCATAGTGGTACCGAAAAGCGCGATCGCCAGAACCTTGTGCGGCGAATTCACTCCGCTAGATTGACACTTGCAGCATCAACTATGGATAATGAATGTTTGTGCAAACTCTAGCGCGCTAAACTCTTGGCTAACGTTGTTGTCATTGGGGCCCAGTGGGGCGATGAAGGAAAGGGCAAAATTACCGATCTGCTGAGTCGATCGGCCGATGTTGTTGTGCGGTATCAGGGCGGCGTGAACGCAGGTCACACGGTTGTTGTGAAGGATCAAGTCTTCAAGCTCCACCTGATTCCCTCCGGCATTCTGTACCCCGACACCGAGTGCATTATCGGCTGTGGCACGGTAATTGACCCCAAAATTCTGATTGGAGAGCTGGATCAGTTGGATCAGTGGGGTGTCTCAACCAAGAATCTGCTGATCTCGGAAACTGCCCACATCACCATGCCCTATCACCGCCTGATCGACCAGGCGTCCGAGGAGCGGCGGGGTGATTTCAAAATCGGCACAACGGGGCGGGGCATCGGGCCCACCTATGCCGACAAGTCCGAGCGCATCGGCATCCGCATGATCGACCTGATGGATACCGACTCGCTGCGGAAAAAGCTGCGCTGGACTGTGGAGTACAAGAATGTGCTGCTGGAGAAACTGTACAACCTGCCGCCGCTCGATCCGGCTGAGGTGGTGCAGGAGTATCTCGGCTATGCTGATCGCCTGCGTCCTCATGTAGTGGATAGCTCCCTCAGGATCTACGAAGCCTTTCAGCGCAAACGCAACATTTTGTTTGAAGGCGCCCAGGGAACCCTGCTGGATCTCGACCACGGAACCTATCCCTACGTCACTTCCTCCAATCCGGTAGCAGGTGGTGCTTGTGTGGGAACCGGCGTGGGTCCCACCATGATCGATCGTGTGATCGGCGTTGCCAAAGCCTACACAACTCGCGTGGGCGAAGGCCCATTCCCCACGGAACTCCACGGGGAAGTGGGCGAACTGCTGTGCGATCGAGGCGCAGAGTTTGGCACTACCACTGGCCGCAAGCGTCGCTGTGGCTGGTTTGATGCGGTGATCGGCCGCTATGCCGTGCGAATTAATGGGCTGGATTGCTTGGCTATCACCAAGTTGGATGTGCTAGACGAACTGTCAGAGATCAAAGTTTGCGTGGCTTATGAAGTCGATGGCGATCGCTGCAACGATTTTCCTAGCCACTCCCAAAAATTTGCTCGCTGTCAGCCGATCTACAAAACCGTTCCTGGTTGGCAGCAGTCCACTGCTGCCTGTCGCACGCTGGAAGACCTGCCCCAGAAAGCGCTGGACTACCTGAAAGTGCTGGCAGAACTGATGGAAGTGCCGATCGCGATCGTCTCTCTGGGAGCCAGCCGCGATCAAACCATCATTGTGGAAGATCCAATCCACGGGCCGAAGCGGGCCCTGCTGCATATCAATGGCGTAGCGCAGGACAGTAACAGCACAGTGCAGGCAGCAACAGTTTAAAGACACAAAGCCTAAAGACACAAAGTTTCCACTTTAGCTGTCTCTCCGGCTCTCACTTCTCTAGTTTTCATCTCTCTTACCCCTATCTCTCTGCAACTATGGAACTCACGCTTGAATGTCAAACTCGTCCTGCCGGAAGTAAGCCCAATGCGCTGCGTCGCTCTGGTCTGATTCCTGCTGTTCTCTACGGTCACAATGGCGTAGAGTCAATCTCCCTGACCGTGCCTGCCAAAGCAGCCGAAATACTGGTGCGGGACGGCTCCCTCAACAAC
>DATNQR010000262.1:0-9933 GCA_036703905.1 Thermosynechococcaceae cyanobacterium | reverse complement strand
GCTGAAGCTCTTGGAGCCGAAACAGTGGCTGAGTATTGATCGAAATCCACGTTAGTTGACCGTCGGGCTTAGAAACCCCCATGACGACGTTGTGGCAAGGCTTTCCAGTTTGCAGCGTCACGTTTGCAGGGTAATTCTCCCTGGGGAAAGGGGAGCCATCTTCATGGATAGTTTGCCAGCGTGGGTCAAGAGCAGTTTGTCCGTTCATTTGCTCGATCGAAAGCCCCAGAATCCTCTCCGCACTGGCATTACTGGTGAGGACGAAGCCTTGCCGATCCTGCAACGTGATTCCTTCACTCAGAACACTCACCATCGATCGATAGCGATCTTCACTTTCCTGAAGCACAACCCCTGCAAGCTGGTTGGCAAGTATCTCTTGCTGTAAGCGCGCATTTACCTCAACGAGTTCTGCCGTGCGCTCAACCACTCTTAGTTCCAATGCGGCTTTGGCTTGTCTGAGCGCTGCCTCGGCTTGCCTGCGATCGGTAATGTCTGAGGCGATCGCCATCTGGGTGAGTTCTCCCCCCTTCCAGTGGCGACCCAGCGCTGCTTGAGTGGTTTCCCGCTCTTGGGCGAAAGGTGCTTGCTCAATCAAGCTGCGAAACCGTTGTTCAGCCCGATGCGATCGGCGGACTGCTTCCTGAAGGGCCCGGTGTGTGCGCCAGAGAAGGAATCCCATCAGCAGAACAATAGCGAGGAGTCCCCCACAGCTACCCCAAGTAAGCCAAGCTTGCTCTCTCGGTAGAACTGAGTTGTAGACGATGGAATCCAAAGTAGAAGCCAAAACTGATAGGACACTGAATCTCATAGAATTGCTCAGATAGGCGTAGCTTTCAGGTCTACTTGGAAAAACGCGAGAAACTCACTGCAAAGGATGCTGATTAGAGGATGCCTGGAAAGTCCGATCGTTTGCGGCAAAGTGTGAAAAACCCCCAAATTTCCCTTAAAAAAGTGTCGGGATAGCTGCAATACAGTTGCCTGCCTTGACCGCTAACCCTTCTCCCGAGACACGAGAAGGAGGATCAATCTCTTTTCCCTCACCTTGAAACCACCCTGCTCCCACAAGGGGGTTAGGTAGATTGGGGCGTGTTGAGCAGACACAGACTAATCAGTTTCAGGCATCCTCCTATTGGACTGTTTACTAAACTGTAGACTCAATCGTAAATCAAAGGAAAAAGTGCCTTAGAGCATTACACCGTAAGACTTCCGGTTTTCCACAGCAAAAATGGCTAGGAAGACTTCCAGAAGGGCTTTTGAGCCTCATCTCTTTCTCGTAGCTGTAGGCAGACAGCTTAGGACATTGGGTTTGAAGGGGTGGGGCGTTGCCCCGCCAGAGGTTCCGCTCTTGCACCCCGTCCTGACCTGTGAGGCTATGGCTGTATCAAAAAAGGTCTTGCGACCTAACCAACCGACTCGATCAAGTGTCCAGGAATCTGAAGTATTTTCTCGATCGAGGCGCTTAAGCCCTTGTGCTGTTGCCTGTCAGGGGCTGCGATCGTCAAGGCAATTAACACGGCTTCTATCTGGCTGACCGTCTTTGGATCATTGGCTTTGCTAATCTCAGCCATAAATTAATCTGGAAGAGAGAGCAGCGATCGTTGGGAAACTCGCTAGAATCGTGGCGAATTGGGTTGAGTCATGACTCAACCCTTGAAGACCAGTTAATTTATTTGAGAGGATCTAGCAATGTCTGATCTGAACCGAGGCATTATGAAGTTCGACGGAGCCGACAGTCCCTCTGCTATTGCCCTTTCAGCCGTGCTGGTGTTGGGTAGCATTGGCTTTTTGATTCTGTGGGCCCTCCGCGCTGCCTACGCTGTGGGCTAGAGGCGGGATTCCAGAAGCAGTTAAAGGCGTGGAGTGCTTCTGGACAGTCCACTGGACAGTTCAATAGTTGTGAATTGAATCCACTTTTAGCGACGATCGAATCCCTCTAGTCCTTCTGGCTCCTCATACTCAATCTCCACATTCCGCACCACAGCAGCCTCCGCTCCCTGCTGACACCACGCCACCAGGTCTTCTACCGGATCTTCTGCGCCTTCAAACACTGCCTCCACCCGACCATCGGGCAGATTCCGCACCCAACCCCTCACGCCTGCCTGAGTGGCCTGTTCCCAGGTAGCGAGACGGTAGCCCACTCCCTGGACTTTACCCGAAACCCATACGTGCGCTCGAATCTGCGCCATTGTTGTTCTGCCTCAAAACCACAGACTCTAGTATGGTGGAAAGACTTCTGGTTGATCGAGTCCATGTCTGAATTGCCTCCCCTCATAGCTGAAACCTTCTGGAATATCCTGAACGACACGCTAGACGATGCCGTTGTGAATCGTTTGGTGTGGCACTATCTGGGCTATCGATCGACAGAGCAGGGCTGGAACACAGAAGCAGTGGCGGCAGAGTGGAAAACGGACTATCCCGAACCGCCTGATTTCATTGAGAGTCGTCCAGCCACGGTGAAGCTGACGCGATCGATTCCTATCGAAAACAAACAGCTTCTCAAGGAAGAACTGGGTTTCCAGGGCTACAAAGTGGGAGAACTTGTGCCGCGCAAAACCCGCCGCGCAACGATCGCCAACTGGCTCCTCAGCTACCGCCGACAGCACGAATTGAGCTGATGGCAGGTGATCCCTACGCCTGGATTGGGCCAGCCTTGGAGACGATCCATCGGGCAGACTGGCATCGATCGCTTCGGTCGATTTCAGGCCGCCCCGGCCCAGTAGTGCATCTGGACGGGCAGGACGTAATTAACTTTGGCAGCAATGATTATCTGGGGCTAGCAGGAGACGAACGGCTAATCCAAGCGGCGATCGCGGCTACTCAGGAGTACGGCACAGGCAGCACCGGATCACGCTTGACTACTGGTCACCGGGAACTGCACCGCAAGTTGGAGCAGGCGATCGCCCGCCTAAAGCAAACCGAAGAGGCGCTGGTGTTTAGTTCTGGCTATCTGGCAAACTTAGGCACGATCAAAGCGCTGGTGGGCAAGCGGGATTTGATTCTGTCAGATCAATACAACCACGCCAGCTTGAAGAATGGCGCAATTTTGAGCGGGGCAACCGTGCGAGAGTACAAGCATTGTGACTTGCAGCATTTGCAGCAATTGCTGGTCGATCGTCAGTTCTACCGTCGCTGCCTCATTCTCACAGACAGCGTTTTCAGCATGGACGGCGATCTCTGTCCTCTAGGGGAGCTGCTGGATCTAGCAGAGAAATTCGAGTGCATGGTGCTGGTGGACGAAGCCCACGCTACGGGAGTTCTGGGCCCCTCTGGGGCAGGCAGCGTGGAACATTGCGGCTGCACTGGACGATCGCTGATCCAGATGGGAACCCTCAGCAAGGCGTTGGGCAGTCTGGGGGGCTACGTGTCCGGCTCGGCAACGCTGATCGATTTCCTCAGAAACCGCGCCTCAAGCTGGATCTACACCACCGGACTTTCCCCCGCAGATACCGCCGCAGCCCTGGCGGCCCTCCAGATCCTCCAGCAAGAACCGGAGCGGCGATTGCGCCTCTGGCAAAATGTCGAGCTGCTAAAACGTCTGCTGGAGGGAGTTCTGGATGAGAAGCTGAAGCTGCTACCGTCCGAGTCGCCGATTCTGGCAGTGCAAGTAGAAAGTGCGGCGATCGTCCTGCATTTGAGCCAGTTTCTCCAACAGGTTGGCATCCTTGCCCCCGCTATCCGACCGCCCACTGTCCCCACCAGTCGCCTTCGTCTGACGCTGATGGCCACCCATCAACCCGAACATCTGCGATCGCTAGCAATCAGACTCCAGCAGTACTGCGAAGGGGCGTGAAACAAAGCGCGATCGCTCGCCTACAGCACTATGGCCCGCAGGCGAGCGATCGGGAGACAGAAGAGTTTTCTGGCTTTAGGGACGTAGGCTCGCTTGTGAAAGACATCGTAGCCATTGCGCTCGATTTCGTTCAGGATGCCACTATAGAGCATCAGCGCTGCCCAGACAGGGAAGCGGGCATCGGGGCTGAGGCGACCAATGCCGCGCTCGGCTGAGGCAAAAAACTTGCGGGCCCGTTGGATCTGGAATTTCATCAGTTCGCGCCAGCGATCGTCCACCACGCTGTCGAACAAATCCTGCTCGGTGTAATTGAACAGCGCCAGTTCATCCAGGGGCAGATAAATCCGACCGCGACGGGCATCTTCGCCCACGTCTCGCAAAATATTTGTCAGCTGGTTGGCAATGCCCAGAGCGACAGCTTCCTGAGTGGGGTCGATCGTCTGGTTGCGATAAATTTCCCAGGGGGCGGTGCAGGGAGAGAGATCAATCCCCATGACCGGCGTGGTCATCAGTCCTACCGTTCCAGCAACGCGATAGCAGTAAAGCTCCAGATCCTCAAAAGCAGCGTAGCGCGATCGATGCAAGTCCATGCGCTGGCCAGCAATCATGTCGCGGAACGGTTGAATCTCAATATCGGGGTAGCGCTTCAGGGTATCTACCAAAGCCACATCCGGGTCGTCGATCGGGTGTCCAGCAAAGAGCGACTCTAGCTGACGCTCCCACTGCTCCAGGGTTTCCGAGGTCGTTTCGGCGGCACGGGGCCCGTCCACCAGTTCATCGGTACGACGACACCAAACGTAGATCGCCCAGATGGCTCGGCGCTTCTCCTCCGACATCAGCAGTGTGCCGAGGTAGAACGTCTTGGAGTATTTCGCCGTAACCTGACGACAAAGTTCGTAGGACTCCTCAAGGGAAACCAGACTGCTCACACCAGAATAATCAGGCAATTTCAGCATTTCCTTCGGAACGCTCGACGGACATTGCAGGCGAGGCTGGGCCATTGGTGTGCCTATCCGGTTAGATGTGTGCGGCTCGATATTTTCCGTTGTACTGCTACCCACGCTTTGCCTCAGCTTGCTAACTGGAACATAAATCCGGCTCAGAATTGCCACGGACGAGCGTGGCCACAGGCAAGCGCCGCTAGACCTGCAACGCTTCCCGATCGGTCTGAGGCGGAGCGGCGGAGCTGACGGCTTCGGCAGCAGCATCCGTAGGATTGCTCACGATCGCCTGCGCTGTCAGCTTACCAGAAAGCACGGCTCCTTCCATACTGCCGAGATAGCGCTGGAAGGTATAGCTTCCCGAAAGATAAAAATTCTGAATCGGGGTTTCCTGAGTGGGACGACAATCCTGACGACCAGGGGAAGCCGTGTAAACCGATCGTGGAGTTTTAACAACTCTATATTTCCGCAAGCTAGCGGGATTCCCGCCCGTCAGGTGATGGGGGAACAGCTTCTCTAGCTCCTTCATCGTAGCGGCGATGATTTCCTCATCAGATCGGTTAATCCAGTCTTTGGCGGGAGCCAAAACCAGTTCCAGCATAGAGCGATCGGGATCTTCGTACTCCTTGCAGGTGACGCTCATGTCAGCGTACACACTCAGTAACTCTGAGCGCGAGAAGAGGAGCTGATCAATGTCGGTGAGCTTGCGATCGAACCACAGGTGCAGGTTAATCACGGGCACGCCCTCTAGGCCATCAAGTTTCTGGAAGAACTCTAGTTGCTTCCAGGCAGGCGGCATCAGGGCCTTCATCACGTCCACAGACATAGCAGAGACATAGCGATCGGCATGCAAAATTTCGTCTGGTGCGCCATCAAGGCCGCGGATCACAAAATGCTTGACCGTGCCATCGTCATTCAGGGCAATTTGCTTCAGAGGCGCATTCAAGCGGACTTCGCCGCCGCCTTGGGTAATGTGATCCACGATCGGCTGGCACAGACGTTCGGTAGGGGAACCGTCCAGAAACGCGATCTTGGAGCCGTAACGCTCTTGCAGAAACCGGTTCAAGGCAGTGAGCAGAATCGTTGACGACACCTCATCCACATTGATGAACGTCAGCGCTTTCGAGGCAGCAATGAACACATCACTGTTGACCCGCTCATCAATACCCTGGCGTTGCAGCCATTCCAGCATGGAGTATTTGTCCATATCTTCGACGTACTTCTGGCCACGGGTGATGGCAGGCAGCAGTCCGATCGCAAACCGAACTTTTTGCTCCCAGGTGAGCATATCGTTGTTGCGGAGGATCGACGCAATCACATTGAAAGGCGCAGGAATATCGGGCACATCGAAGCGCGAATAGGTTCCGGGCTTCTCCGGCTGGTTGAAGATCAGCGTGTGTTGCTTCCACTGAAGCCGATCTTCAATGCCCAGTTCTTTAAAGAGCTGAAGCATATTGGGATACGCGCCAAAAAAGGCATGAAGTCCAGTTTCATACCAGTCGCCGTCTTCGTCCTTCCAGGCAGCAACCAGTCCACCCAGCACGTCCCGACTTTCCAGGACGATCGGGCTGTGACCCGCATCCACCAGATATTTCGCGCAGGCTAATCCCGCTAGTCCGCCTCCAGCGATCGCAATCCGCATAGCGTCTCGTAAAGTTTTCTTGAGGTTCTCTCGACCTTGATTATACGTTGCAATCCGTAACAAATTCACCTTCTAGGGCAGAGGAAGCAATTCAGAGGTGGGAACAGACTAGGGACGATGTTCTTAATGCAGGAACGGATGCCCTACAAATCCACTGCCAAATCCACTGCCAAATCCACCGCCGATCGCGGTGGAGATTTGCGATACTGGAGCTTGACTCTGCATGGCTAATGTAATTCATGTTCACGATCGACATCACCCTCAAAAACACACCCCTCTCGCTGTCTGTGCAGCGCAAAGAAGCCGAAGACGCAGAAGCGACCTACCAAAAAATCCTGGAGGCAATTCGCTCTGGCAATGGTGGAATTCTGGAACTCACCTGCGATCGCCAGCCAGGAAAGAAAATCGGTCTGATCGGCAGCGAAATTTCAGCGGTTCAAATCTCTGAGAAATCTAGCACCGCCACCGCCTCTGGCAGACCGCCTGGATTCTTCGCGCTAGCTGGCGAATGACCGTCAGCCTGTCAACGGCTGCCATTCAGGTCAAAGAGCTTTGCTTCGGTTGGCGGCCGGAAGAATTGGTGCTGAATTCCTGCACCCTGAACGTGCCCCAGGGCGAGTTTTGGATGCTGCTGGGCACAAATGGCAGTGGCAAATCAACGCTGCTGAAACTGCTGGCAGGACTGCTGTCGCCCCGATCGGGCACAGCTGAAACCCTGCCTCCTCTGGGCTTTGTGTTTCAGAACCCCGATCATCAACTGGTGATGCCCACTGTAGGTGCGGACATCGCCTTCGGACTGGTACAGGAAAATCTGAACCCGCCCCTGCTACGCGATCGAGTGCATGAAGCCCTCGACGCAGTAAATTTGCTGTCCCTGGTGCGCCGTCCCATCCATGCCCTGAGTGGTGGGCAGAAGCAACGGGTGGCAATCGCAGGGGCGATCGCGCGGCACTGCCAAGTGCTGCTGCTGGACGAACCTACTGCCCTGCTCGATCCAGACAGCCAGCTTGATCTGGTGTCTCAGGTGCAGCGTCTGGTTAAAACCCGTGGCCTGACTGCCCTCTGGGTAACACATCGCCTGGAAGAGTTGGACTACTGCGACGGGGCGTTTTTGCTGGAGCAAGGGGCCGTAGTCGATCGGGGCAACCCCCAGCGCCTGAAGCAACGATTGATGTCTGGTGAAACCTAGAAGTAGTGTCTAGTAAGACTGAGAAGCGCCTGACAGGTAATCAGTTTATCCTTCCGCTCAGATCTCCATTTCTTCATCTAGAGCGAGAGGTAAAGGCCTTGACTTAGCTCTCCAGGTGAAAGGGCAGCTTATGGGGGCAATCAGGAGATGAAGTTTTCTTCTGTTATATGCACTCTCCTATTGAACTGGTAATACATCAATTGCTGCTCTTTCGATCGCGATCAAATTCTGTTAATAAAGCTGTTGAGTTAGAGCCAACCTTAAACTACTGGTTACAGTTTTTCCAAGTAGGATAAGGCGGCTAACCCTACTCCTGCTGGCTTGTTTTCTCTCCTTCAGCCCGAAGAAGGCATAGTCTATGATGAGGAAACTGATTGGAAAGCAGGATTAGAAACCATGGGTTTATTTGGAATTGGGAAGAAGCAAGGTTTGCCGACTTCAGCAGACGCGTTACCGGGACGATCGGAAACCATGCCCGTTAGCAACCGCCACTTCATCAATGGCAACCCGATTCAACCACCTTTTCCTCCAGGTTTTCAGACAGCGCTCTTTGGCTTGGGCTGTTTTTGGGGAGCCGAGCGCAAGTTTTGGCAGCAGAAAGGTGTGTTTTCCACAGCCGTTGGCTATGCTGCTGGATTGACTCCCAACCCCACCTATCACGAAGTTTGCTCTGGTCAGACTGGGCATAACGAAGTTGTTTTGGTGGTGTTCGATCCTCAGGTGATTAGCTACGAGCAATTGCTGAAAGTTTTCTGGGAGAGCCACAATCCCACTCAGGGAATGCGACAGGGCAACGACTCTGGAACACAGTATCGCTCTGGAATCTATACTTATTCTGATGAGCAGAAGCAGTTGGCTGAAGCTTCCAAAGTTGCTTACCAGAATGCCTTAAGTGTCGGGGGCTACGGGGACATTACCACCGAGATTTTGCCTGCGCCAGAGTTCTACTACGCAGAGGATTATCATCAGCAGTATTTGGGCAAAAATCCCAACGGTTACTGTGGTTTAGGCGGCACGAAAATTTGCTTGCCAGAGTTGAGTAGTTCTCAGGTTTAGGCGAATTTCGAGTTTGAATTGAGGTGTGGGCGGGTGAACAAGTTTCATCCGTCCATCTTTTGTTTGGAATGCAAAATCTCAATTCATCACTGCCCCACAATATCGAAGCAGTGTCGCCAGCCGATCGTCTACCTGTTGCTGCCGTTGCTTCAAAGTAGCGGGTTGTCTGGCAGCTTGCAGGAAATTCAGGTCGGTACTGAGAAGACGGAGTTGCTTGTTGATTTCCACCTGGTAAGACTGGACGTGGTGGGCGATCGATGGCTCCAATTCATCCAGCCTCAGGGGCAAAATCTGCTGATGGAACATCGTTTGAACCTGGTTCGCTTGGGATTTTAAGCTGGACAAATCTGGGGCAGGCTCAGCGATCGCGTTCCGCAATTGCCCCAGAGCTTCCCGAAAGGTTTCGTAGTGAGAGTAGTGATCGATCGGTAGTTTCTCAGGCATCTTGCTGCTTGGTGCGTATTTCTGCTGTGTATTGCTTGGGTTTGCTCTGGGTCAGAGTTCAGTTTGTTTGCTCTAGCCTTAAAAGCTGAATCTTCATGTAAAGAATTCTATCTATATTGCTAAGATGGAATCTAAGCTAAAGCTCTACTAGCTTTGAGAAAAGAGCAAGGTTTCTTCAATCAAATCAATGCAGAGCAATTCATTGAGATTCAGATCTGCGGAGATCAATCCAATGTCGGACAATCTTTCAACTTCCTAGTTCAACTTCCTAAGCTGTTGCCTGGGGCGCTCCCAGTCCTGTCCGGCATTGCTCAGCTTAAGCCAGATCAAGAGCGCAGAGCGCTTGTCTTCTTTATCGCTGTTCAATTTTTCTCACCCCGCAGCCCGCATCACCGTACAGTCTTTGTTACTGCACAGACTGCACAGAATGTCAGCCCATCGAATGTCACTGCACATCCCCCCGTACAGTAGAATCATTTACTATTCCCTTCCGAGCCTCTAGACTCCGCTTCCAGCATGAACCTTACGGCTCCCCCATCCTCTCAAGAATTCGTTCTCCCGGACTGGCTTCAAGCTTGTCGCCTCGATCGTTCCGCCCCTGATTCTGCTGGGGCAGCCGACGATAGCCTGATCTGTCGCGCTTTCAACTTTGCCTATCAGCTTCATGCGGGGCAGTATCGCGCCTCTGGAGAACCCTACATCATGCACCCCGTGGCGGTGGCAGGGCTGTTGCGGGATCTGGGCGGAGGCAGCGCCATGATTGCAGCAGGTTTTCTGCACGACGTAGTGGAAGACACAGATATCACGCCTGAGGAACTGGAGCAACAGTTTGGCCCGGAAGTTCGCAGCCTAGTGGAAGGGGTTACGAAGC
>DATNQR010000261.1:0-6336 GCA_036703905.1 Thermosynechococcaceae cyanobacterium | reverse complement strand
CGAACTCGCATCATTAGCTTGGAAGGCTAAGGTTTTACCACTAAACTACGCCCGCATTTAGCACAGATGCTTGTGCCCGCTTAAACACAGGCGAGGTCAACTATAGCATACTTCTTGCAGGCTCAAAATGAAGCTGCACCGAATGGAACCAGATTTCTACAGGGGGGTGAGTTGCAAGTCGATTTCAACTTGGCTTTCCGCCTGACCATTTGCTTGCCGTGCTGGATTAAACTGGACGTTCTCACGTACCAGCTTGGCAATGACATCACAGGCAGAGCCTTTGCTGAGTGATGTTTGATTGGGTTTGCCCGTACGCCGATCGATGACTAGCAGCAGAGTCACAGTTTGTCCAATGTTACGCCGAATGCAGGGAAGGATAGCTTCTTGGGGAAACTGCAAAACGGCTGGAGAAATCAATTGGGCTTTTTCATCAGTGATGTCTCTACCTCGATTCACCTCGCGAGGTTGCCCCACGATCGTCATTTGTAGTCCTGCCCCTGATTCTCCTTGTGATGGTAGAGGAATTGTTGGGATGGAAGTGGATTCATCTTTTGATGAAGTGTTTGTGCGATTTCTAGGGGGGAGGGGAGGCGATGAAGATTCTCTAGGGCTTCGAGAATTAGGTGGGGAGGTCTTTTTAGAGATCTGTTGGGGAGCAGAAGCTTTAGAAGTAGTCTCCGTTGGCCGATCTACTGGTTGGGGAGACGAGGGGAGTGAAGGCTGGAGATTGGGCTTAGGAGAGGGGTTAGGAGGTGGTGAGGTTGATCGTGGCAGTGGAGAAGGCTGAAGATCAGGCTTGGGGGAGGGTTCGACGGTTGATGGAGCTGATCGCGGCGGGGCCTGAATTGCTTGGTCGTCAGGAGGTGGATCGGGGCTGGTTGGCAGTGCAGCGATCGCCTCAGCTTTGGCGCTGACAGGTGGGGGAGATAGGGAAGATGGGGAAGTCTGCTTGATTTCAGGTTGGGTGTCTACGAGGTCGATCGAGATCGCGCCCTCTCCGCTTTGTCCGCTGGCTGCCTGCTCCATCCCGAAGGGTCGCAGGAGCAGGAGCAAGCCCACGTGCAGCAGCACCGACCCTGCCAGCAGCAGTATCCACAGCGTTGGTTGTTCGGAGGGTCGTCGCGAGGAGACGATCGAGCGGGAGGAAATCGAATCAATCATGCAGTGAGATAGGCAGGGACGATCAGGATTCAAAGCTGGGCGCTGTCGAGATTCATCCTAGCTCACTGCTGATGGTTGATCGCGCTTTGGATGGCTCTAGGTTGCCTTTTGATTCCATTCGCTGGCGGCATCGGTAACGGCTTGATCCACGGTTTTCTGACCCAGCATTGCGGCTTGCAGGTTGTCGTAGATTACCTTTTGCAGTTGCTTTACGTCCTTCATAGCAGGAACTAGGACCTCGGCATCTTTCATCTGCTGGGCGCTGACAACTCTGGCTTTGTCGATCGAGCTGGCATTGGCGGGTGCAGTGGAAAAGTAACTGTCCTGCAAGGCTTTGACTGTGGAAGGCAGCACGTTGGCTGCTTTGGCGAAGGAAAGTTGATTCGCGTCATTGGTGACGAATAGGGCAAATTTGAGGGCAGCATCGGGCACGTCGGTATCTTTGGGAATCACCAGATTCATTACGGCGACATTCTTCTTGCCCGTTTCACCAATAATTTGATCGGTTGTGGCGGACTGCTGGGCGATCGTCGGGGCATTTTTAGCAATCGACGTGAGGAATTCTGCGCCGGAAGCCAGAATTGCGGTCTGACCTTGCTGGTAAAGATCGATCGCGTGGCGGTGGCCTTCGGTCAGGGCTTCCTTAGGGATTAGGTCATTCTTGTACAAATCGACCCAGTACTGAAACGCGGCTTTGCCTTTGGGCGTGTTGAAGGCGGCTTTGCCCTGACCATCCACTAGGGGCACACCCATCTGCACAAAGGACTCCAGCACTTCGCCGGAATCGCCGGGAACCATCGTGGCGAAGAAGGCATATTTGCCCGTTTTGGCTTTCAGTTGCTTGGCGGCTTGAGCTAGTTCTGTATAGCTTAAAGGCGGCTTGCTGATGCCCGCTTGCTTGAACAGTTCGGTGTTGTAAATGGTGACTCGCGTGGTCAGATACCAGGGAAACCCGAAGCTCTGAGTGCCAAGGGTGCTGGCTTTCCAGATGTTGGGTAAATACTGCTGGCGAACGGGGGCGGGGACTTTTTCATCCAGGGTGAGCCAGGCGTTGCGATCGGCTAACTGGGAAGCAAAACTGGGATTGAGATTGACCACATCGGGGGCAGTTTTGGCGGAAACGGCGGTCAGGATTTTGCGCTCCATGTCTGCCCAGGGCACGTCCACCCATTTCACTTTCATGGTTGGGTTTTCTTGCTCAAATTGGGCTACCAAACCGTTGAAGTAGTCGGTGAATTCGGGCTGAAGCTGCATTGTCCAGAATTCTACTTCCTGTTTGCCAGATGCAGATTGCCCTGACTGCGGAGCCGGAGCGCCACAACTCACCAACCAACTCAGCATCAATCCCAATGTGGCAAATAGTCCCAGTTTCCAAGCTCGTTTCCAACTCATGTGCGATCGTTTCCCGTTCAGTGGGCCCAGTCTACTGGATGATGGCATGGGGACGATCGACGTTTCAAGCCGATCGATTCTGTTGGCTGGAACATGAGGTTTTAGCGGATATAACCGAGATAATTGAGCAGATAAAGTTAAAAACCCTCTCTCACCCGATTTCAAGCAGCATGACAGACTCCTCAAACGTTGAACTGACGATCGCCTTCACCGACCCAGAGCTAGACCCTGAAGAACTGGACGCGCAGGTTCAAAACTTGCTGGCGCAGTTGCAAGACTTGGACGAAGTGACAGTTGATCGCGTGGTTGACCCGAATCCACCTGTGGGCAACAAGGCTGGCGGCGCTTTTTGGTTGGCTTGCTGACGACGAAGGTTAGCATTGCCAATTTCAAGAAGCTGGGTGCGTTTCTGGGCGATCGTCTTGGCAATAAGCCGATCAAGCTCAAGGTCAAAGCGCCGGATGGCAGGGAGATGGAACTGGAAGCCAGCAGTCAGGCGGAGTTTGATTATGCTTATCAGAAAGCCCAAGATTTTCTCAAGGGCAACTAATCGACGATGGCAAAGATCGCGCTGCTGATTGGGGTGAGTGAGTATGAGCTGGGATTGGATGGGCTGCCGTCGGCAGTGAACGATGCGATCGCGCTACGGCAGGTATTGACTAACCCGGAGATGGGCGAGTTTGCTGAGGCCGATGTGACGGTGCTGCAAAATCCCGATCGGCAGACGATGGAAACTGCAATTTACAATCTGTTTGCGAATCGGCAAAAAGATGATCTGGTGCTGCTCTACTTTTCTGGGCATGGCGTGGTGGATGACGGAGGCGAGTTTTACTTTGCTAGTCGCTCTACTCGCAAGGAGCAGGGACGGTTAGTGCCACCAACGGCCGTTTCTGCAAGACCCGTGCAGGGTTGGATGGAGCAAAGTCGATCGCAGCGCAAGGTGATCATTCTGGACAGTTGCTTCAGTGGCGCATTTGCTAAGGGCGTGAAGGCCAAAGATAGCGGCAGCGTCAACCCAGAGCAGTTTTTGGGCGGCAAGGGGACAGCGATTCTGACGGCTTCGACTTCGACGCAGTATGCTCTGACCCAAGAGGGCTTTGGCCTGTCGGTGTATACGCACTATTTGGTGGAGGGGATTCGGACGGGCGGAGCCGATCGGGATGATGATGGGTGGATTGCGATGGAAGAACTGCACGAGTATGCCAGCAGCAAGGTGAGGGAAGCTGCGCCAGGCATGACTCCAGAGTTCTATCCGGTGAGAGATGGCTCTAAGATTCTGCTGGCCAAGTCGCCGAAGGATGATCCCCGACTGAAATATCGCAAGCTGGTGGAGCAACGGGCCCATGAGGGCAAGTTTTCAATTCCGGCTCGTAAGCTACTCAATTCGCTACGGCTTCAATTGGGGCTTGCGTTGGAGGTGGCGGATGAAGTCGAAGCAGAGGTGCTGCAACCTTACTGGGAGTATTATCGTAAGTTAGAGAAGTATCAGCAGACACTGGTAGAGGCATTGCAAGCTGAAAATCCCTTGCGTCAGCGTACGCTTAATGACCTGAAGGATTACCAGCAGCACTTAGCACTCCTGGATGAAGATATTGCACCAATTAACATCAAATCGTTAGATCCGGATAATGCCCTCAGGGCAATTGCCCAGCACCTGAGTCAGCACCTCAACAGCTTTGGCGTTGCCATCAAAGTTCGATCGCAGCTTACTCCTCCCCTGCCCCTGCCCCGCCTCGTGATCACCTGCCTCGCCTCCTCCCCGCCCAACGCCGCCCTCCTGGGTGAGCCGATCGCCCAGCACCTGCGAGAGCTGAACCTACAGGAATTCCAGGAGGCGATCGTTCTGGGGCAGGTGCAGGGAGAAGCAAAGCCGGAATGGTCTCTGCGGATCGATCTGACTCCACCGGAACAAATTCTGCGGGAGTGGGCCCGATGGGGTGATGTGCAAGCCGTTACTCGCTTGCTCAATCGAGCTTTGCAGCCTCGGCGAGTCCACCTCTCGGCGCTGCTGAAGGAGGCAACTCTGCACTTGACCTGTCAAAGTCTCCACCCTGCGCTACCGGATCAGACTGCGCTGCCGGATCAAACTGCCACGATCGCCACCATCACCCCAATCCTGGACTCACTGATTCCCCAAGGACTTCATTCCGTCACGGTCTACGGCGTGGATGACTCCTTGTCAACTTCTCCCCTGTGGGTGGACTGGCTCACCCTGCCCACTACGCCGCCCACTCTGGAGTTGGCCAGGCAGGGAGATCTGGAGGCGATCGCTTTTCTGCTCACCCGTCTGCTCAATCCCGATCTGGATGCCAAGCTGACCACGGGCGGTACGCGGGTGCAGATCGTCCAGAAAGGCGATGTGCTGCACGTGATGACTGACGCGCCCACCTGCCCACAGCAAATGGTTGTGGGCCCTGCGGTAGTGCGTTGTCTCCAGCCTTTGCAGATTGCCACGATCGCGGGGATACGGGTCTACGGGCGACGGGCAGGGCAGCAGCAGCCGCTGCCGCTCTGGAGCTACGGCGTGGATTTTGTCACCCGCCAGCGCTTGGTTCCAGAAGTAACCCCAAAGTTTGCCGCCTTCGATGCCTTTGTGGGCGACTTGTTGACTCCCGACCGGGCCCTGGTGCTGCGATCGGAGTTTCCAGAATCTAAGTCGTGGCTGCGGACTGTCTGGGAACAGGGGCTGCAAAAACTGCGCCGATCGATCGTGGCTGACCAACCAAGTCAGGATTGAGGCGATCGACCCTACTGCTGCGATCGCAATTTGGGTTTTCGGGTCGTGTGTCCCTCCGCGTGAGTACTCCCCACCCGTCAGAATTGGTCGCAGGGATGCGGTCGAGCGCACAGCAGGGAGTCCAGACCTATTCCAGCGATGTTGGCAACAACCTCCAAAAATAAAACCGGGTCGGCTAGCTTGGTAGGCGCAAGCCGAACAGTCAGCTGACCCACCCAAAAGTTAGTTGCCTCGATCGACCTTGTGCCAACTTTGGAAGCGCTTCGGGCTTGGGAACAGAAGAGGCTAAACCACTGCATGATCTTAGGAAAGGTCATTCCCAGCGTCTGGGAGTGCTTCTAGCTCATCCGCGATCGCACCCTGAAATTCTTCATCGCAATGACTATTTAGATGAATTGTTGCAGCCAACAACTCTGCAAGAATGTCTGCCTTTTGATCGGGTTGCAGGGTAGGAAGTTGTAGTTGTGAAATTAGGCTCAGAACATAGCTACACTCCACCCCCAACTCTTGAATCAGAGTATTGAGAGTAGAGTTTGCCAGAGGAATGGGGCGATCGGTAAGTTGCATACTATTTCCCAAGCCGTTCTTGTGCTTGCTGAATGCCTTTTCAATGGTTTTTCCTACCCATGATTGCAGTGGGGGTGAGCAGTTAACTCACCCTTTTTTGCTATTTACCGTCCCGCCGTCGCAGGCATTCCCAAAATGTCTTCAATTCGGGGCATTTCCTCTAGCGGAATCACGCGACCCGCTTCTTCAAATCCGGCGATTTCGTTGAAGTTGAGGTAGCGGTAGAGTTCCGCCGCGAAGGGATCGATGCGCTGAGAAACGATCGCCGTGTACTCCTCGATCGTGGGGACGTAGCCCAAGAGCGCACAGACGGCGGCCAGTTCTGCGGAGCCGAGGTAGACTCTGGCATCCTTGCCCATCCGGTTGTTGAAGTTGCGGGTGGAGGTGGAGAACACCGTTACGCCGTCCTTGACTCGCGCCTGATTGCCCATGCAGAGGGAGCATCCGGGCATTTCGGTGCGGGCCCCAGCGGCGGCGAA
>DATNQR010000260.1:0-6318 GCA_036703905.1 Thermosynechococcaceae cyanobacterium | reverse complement strand
CAGGTTCTGGTGGTCGCGATCGTTGATATCGAACAAGGTCGGCTCTTTGTCATAAGCGTAGCTATCCCGCTCAAACGCAGCAGGAGCAGGGCTGGAAGCAGCAGGGGTTGCGTCGAGCGCAGCAGAGGTATTCAGAGCAGCACCCGCCTCTAGAGGAGCGGCACCTGTGGTGGGACGGTAGACGTTGCGAACCCGCTCTTCATAATCGTAGTCGTAGCCACTCAGCAAGTCTTCGCTGAACTCAGGCAAACTTTCTGCTTGCTGGCGGCTCAACCCCGTCGCATTAACCCGATGGGACTTGTAGTCGATTTGGGCACGACCGATCGGCAGTAGCACTTTCTTGCCAAAAATCCAAGCACCCGTATTGATCACCAGATAACGAAAACGTCCTTCGTCATCTACCAGCACATCGTCAACTGATCCGATACGCTCACTTCCAGAGTAAACGTCCAGGTTCTTGACATCTTCTCCTTCAAAGTGATCGCGATAGTTAGGATCAAAATCTTTAATTCTATTAAGAGCCATGAGAAATTCCTTTTATTCAAACGGTTAACTATTCGATATTAGAAAGTCACTTATTTCTTTTCCTCTTTCTATTGACTGAACCCGCTCTACTTCTTAAGAGGTCATCGAGTATTCTTACGTTGAAAGCATAAGTTCAACTTAAGAAGAGGCTATTAATGTGTTTCGTATCACTTTACAAAAGTTGACACATTACGGATAGGCAACAGCAGCAAGAATAGAGCGATCGAGTAATTTCAGAATTTGAGGCAGATTAAGAATGCGAATTGAAACCTGGTTGGAATCGCTAACTCAGCAGCGAGCGATCGCAGTGATTCGCTCGGAATCCTTCGCGATTGGGGAAAACATGGCAAAAGCTGTAGCTGCTGGGGGAATGCGACTAATTGAGATTACCTGGAACAGCGAGCAATCGGCGGCACTCATTGCTCACCTCAGAGCAACGCTTCCCGATTGCCTGATCGGCACGGGCACGATTTTGAGTGTGGGGCAAATGAAAGAGGCGATCGCGGTTGGCGCTCAATTTTTATTCACACCCCATGTTGAGCCAGTCCTAATCCAGTTGGCGCGGGAACACGATTTGCCGATCGTGCCAGGGGCCCTTTCCCCCACAGAAATCGTGCAGGCCTGGCAGGCGGGCGCACCCACGGTCAAGGTGTTTCCAGCGCAGGCGATGGGGGGAGCAGAGTACATTCGCAGCTTGCAGGGGCCGCTGGGACAGATTCCTCTGATTCCCACAGGCGGCGTGACGGTGGAAAATGCTCCAGAATTTCTTCGGGCAGGGGCGATCGCAGTAGGGCTGGCTGGCAGCTTGTTCTCCCCTAAAGTAGTCCAACAGCAGGATTGGAACGCGATCACTCAGCAGGCACAAACCTTAGTGGCGCGGTTGACCCAGAATTCTCCCGCTTCGATTTGTAGAAAAAGTTAAAGGTGAAAAAATTGTCCAGATTTTAGCTTTTACTTAAGGGAGGAGGCAAAGATGAATATGCAGAAAACCTGGGTGTGGTGCAGGCTGGGAGGTTTCGTAGGGGTTGTTGGACTGACGATCGCCCCTGGGTGGATGCAGCCACTTTTGAGCCAGCCTGCTCCACCAATGGTTGCTCAGGAGTTAGTTCCTCAAAAGCTAGTTCCTCAGAGGCTAGTCGCTCAGAGCTTCACGGCTCAGAAGATGCGGGATCTCCGGCAATCCAATCAGCGCTGGATTGAAGTCCGTCTGGCCACCCAGCGACTCGTAGCCTGGGAAGGCGGCAAGCCTGTGTATGCAGTCATTGTCTCAACGGGCAAAGCAGGAGCAGAAACACGATCGGGCGTGTTTGCTGTCCAGACTCGTCACCGCACGGCTCGGATGCAGGGCGACGACTACGATGTGCCAGATGTACCCTACACTATGTACTACTCTGGCAACTACGCAATCCACGGAGCCTACTGGCACAATCGCTTCGGCACGCGCGTCAGTCATGGTTGTGTCAACGTCGCAGTGAACCACGCTAAGTGGCTATTTAGCTGGGCCAGTGTGGGGACTCCAGTTGTAGTTCATTGAGTTCTAAGCGTCGTCCGATCGCAGGGGCCAGCGATCGTCGTTCTGCCGACGTCAATTCCTAAATGTCCAGCAGAGGGGCGATCGTCGGTCAACTTGCGATTAGTTATTGCTTTGGCGTGTCCGAGGGAGGATTGACTGATTCTGCCAGGGGGCCATCAGCAAACAAGTCGTCCATCCCCTCCAGAGTGAATCCCAGAGGCTCATCCAGAGTGGGTGGGGAGGTATCCGGCGGTGGAATTGAGACCGTAACGGGAGCCGGCCCTTCGTTGAACAGGTCGTCCATCCCCTCCAAAATAAAGGCAAAAGATTCACTTACCGAAGCAACTGGCTGGCTCAAGGGCGGAACGGGATCAGCGATCGGAGGTAGGGGAGCAGAAGTTTGTGCAACAGTTGCAGGCGGTGGTGCAACCGGCGCAACTGGTACAACTGGCGTAACTGGTACAACTTCTGGCACGAGGCGCGGCTCCTCAAACAGCTCGTCCAAGTCGTCCAGATCATCCAGGGTGAAAGCAAAGGATTGATTGATGTTGGAATCAGCGCTGCGTGGAGTGGACGGCTCAACCGCTCCTGCATCAGTTGGAGTCGATCGCGGGGTATCGATCGCGGGCACAGGTTCAGTGTTTGCCTCATTGCCGCTCAAGTCGGTTGTCAGATCTGCAAAGGTCATGTCGAAGGTGTCGAAGCCCTCCACCTGATTCGGCTGGGCTGCCTCTACCTGATCTGGCGCTGAATTTCTCCGCCCGGACTCTAAACTGGAAAGATCTTCGCTCAGGCGGCTGAGGGTGAGGTCATCTAACCAGAACTCCTGATGGGGAGCATTTCCACTCTCCTGGATAGGCAGCAAGTTCTCTTCTGGCGCGGCGGCAACGTAGCGATCGTCCTGTCTCCCAGAAAAGCTGTCGTTTCTCTCTTGGGGGGTTGGGGTTTGTGGCGGTGCTGGAGCCTTGATTGGCGGCGCTGGGGGCAAGTCCTGCTCAAATAAGTCTTCTTCAAACAAGTCTTGGAGAGAGGTGATCTGGTTGGTGGGGTCGATCGGTTCAGCAGTTGCTTCTGAAGTGGCAAAGGTTTCAGACAACACGGGCTGGCTCGGCGCGGGTTCCAGCACATCCCAGCCGTGGGTAGGATCGAAGCTTCCGGTGGCATCCAGTCCGGCAAAAGCAGAAAACTGCCCCGCACTGTTGGGGACGATCTCCCCTAAATCTCCCGTTGCAGTCGCACCACCATCGAATAGCTCATAAAACTCATCTAGTCCGTCCTCTTCTAGGGGAGCGATCGCGGCAGGTGCAGAAGCCGAGGCTGGACGGGCAGACGACTCCAATTTGGTGCTGAGTTGCTGAAGTAGCCGCAGGGCTGCATCAATGTCTGTGGAATCTTCGGGAAGCGGACGAGCGGTAGTGCTTGGGGTCGTTGGTGCATCGATCGAGGGCTGTGCGGCTGCGGGTGAGTCTGGCTCCAGCAGCGCGTCAATTTCTTGCGAATTGAGCCTCACGTCATTGCCTGTGGATTCTGGCAGGACGGCACTGCTGTCGCTGCTGGAAGCACCCATGGATTGCAGCCAGGAATCGATCGCTTGATCAACTGAGCTTGGTGGCGAGGCAGCATTCAGGTCAGCTTTCGGAAGCTCGAAGCTGGGGGGCGGCGCAGGCGGCTTGGGTGGCAGAGACGGATAGCTCGGTGCGGCGGCAACCGTTGGCGGAGCGGAAATTTGCCCAGAGGCTTGCAGGTAGGAAGAGGTTTCCCGACCAAGCTGCTGCGCCAGGTGGGTAATCAGGGCATTGAACATCATCTCGCTCTGCTGCCCCAGAGAATGCATCCGGTCTAATCCCTGAGCCATCGACTCTTGATAGGCTTGCATGTCCCGTTGCAGCGCATCAAACACCGCTCGCAGGGTTGCGTCCAGATTCAGGATCGTTTGATCAGACTGTGGCTGGAGCGATCGCGCGGGTTCCGCCGCCTGGATCTGAGCAGGCAGATTTTCCTGTAAGCGACCCATGAGGACTTGCAGAAACTCGTTGGTTACTTGTTGATTACCTGAACCATAGCTTCGGCGCTGGCTCTCTAGCTGCTGAATCTCCTGCCGCAGGGCCTCGCGTTGCTGCTGCATGGCGCTTAGATCCGCCTGGAGGGGCTGCATCAAAGTCGATCGCAGTTGGTTCATTTCCTGCATCACCGTCTGCAACATCTGCTGGGCATTCTGCGCCCCCGCCCCCGACTGATCTGGCTGGTAGGAAATATCGTAGGACAGCAGATCGGTGCGGCTCAAGGAACGATTCTGGGCGGCGGGAAGCTGTTTCTGAAGGGCAACTAGATAGTTGCGAACCCGCTCCAGCACTCGGCGCTGCTGGGTCACTTCGCCCGATACCCAGGGCAATCGGGGCGCTGGCTTTTGCAAAACGCCGTCGATCTCAGTAATGAGCGCTTGGATCTGATCCTTTGAGAAAGTCACAGTGGAACCCCTGACGATGACTAAGGACAATTATCAGTTAATAATCGTGAATTGATAATTATTAGTTGGTAGTTAACTCACGTTCTTAGGAGATTTCTGGTTCTGAGTGTACCCGTAGTGCAGGCGTCTCACTTGTATTGCAGGCAAGATGCCTGCGCCACGCCAGGTACTTTATTCCGTAAAAACCGCCTTAACTTGTACAGGTTCAGTACGATCGCTGAACCTGGAACCGAGGAAGCGGGTTGCTGAGCGGCTGATTGCTTCCGATCGTTCAGTCCGTCAGCTCGTTTTTCTTAAAGCGATCGTGCAGCTCCTTAACCTAAGCGTACCTCTTGATTCTGATTCGTTGACCCTTCAATTTCGCTTTAAGCTTTCAGGAATTCCCACCGTCGAAAGGCCCGCGATCGAACGCAAATTCTGACAGCGCAGCAGTTCCACAAAGCTCAAGCTCGGTCGATCTTCCAAGTCAGCCACCGCTTCGATCGCCGTCAGCAAATGCTGTGCTGCTTCGGTTTCGCTGTAGCCACGCCGTTGGGCGACTCGCAAAGCGGCTTCGTCCGCTTCCAGTTCTCGCTCGGTACTGCGATTGGCCCGCCAGATCTGTGTCCCTGCTAGGGCACTGAGGCCGCCAGCGATAATCGTGCCCGTCGCGTCCCCCTGGGCCAATTGCACCACCGCTCCCAGCACTCCCACCAGCGCCACGCCTTGATAGAGCTGGGGACGGAACCACCTCACTCCTGCCAACCAACTAGTCGATCGTAGAATTAGCAAGTCTCGCTGCGATCGGGACAGGCGACTCCAGAAATTGAAATTAATCCAGATTGTCCGATCGCGCACCCAGGGCATGGGGAAGGGATGATCGATGACTGCGGCTTGCTCTGGCTTGCTGGCAATCTTAGTCAGCATCCGACCGGAGGCAGGCAGCACATCCAGCAGTTGGCGAACCTCTAAATCAATTTCCATAGCGGTGCTTCAACAAAACTTCTGCTACTCTGCATTTGTCCTTTCCTGAAGCCACTATGCCAGATTTTCCCACGGTTCTTGCGCTCGATTTTGATGGTGTGCTGTGCGATGGGCTAAAGGAGTATTTTCAGACTTCTTGGCGGGCCTACCGCAAGCTCTGGCAGATCGAAGACCCAACACCGCCGCCAGATTGGGCAGAAGTGTTCTACCGCCTGCGACCAGTGATTTTGACGGGCTGGGAAATGCCTGTGCTGCTACGAGCGATCGCCACGGGCATTCCCGAGGCCGAGATAGGGCAGAACTGGCCGAGAATCTGTCAGGGCATCATGCAGCAGGAGCATCTGGAGGCTCCTCAGTTGGCGGCTGAGGTGGATGGCATCCGAGATCATTGGATTGAAACGAATCTGGCTGGCTGGCTAGCGGAGCAGCGGTTTTATCCAGGGGTGGTCGATCGGCTGCAAAACCTTGAGAACAGTTCCACTACGGCGCTGATTATCAGCACTAAGGAAAAGCGCTTTATTCAGCAACTCCTCCAGCAGGAAAGCGTAGATCCTAGCCGCTTGCAGATTTTCGGCAAAGAAACCAAGCGCCCCAAGTCCGCTATCCTGCAAGACCTGGTGAGAAACAACCCCACCGCTACCTTCTGGTTTTTGGAAGATCGGCTGGAGACTCTCATAGAAATTCGCAAGTTTCCTGAACTGGAATCTGTGGGCCTATTCTTGGCTGATTGGGGCTACAACACGCAGCTAGAGCGAGAATCGATCGCCCACGATCGCCACATCACTCTAATATCTCTGAAACAGTTCAGTCAGGACTTTCCGACCTGGTTGCGTGCATAGATTCGCTTTAC